>VGXX01000037.1 GCA_016873155.1 Planctomycetota bacterium
GAATACAAGATTATATGGCAAGAAGCCCATTCCGTATATTTGAGATATATCCCTTTTTAGGCATTAATACGGAAAATTATGAATTAGGTATTGTAAGAACGGTTTCAAATGATATTGGAGATAAATTGGCTCGTTCTGTAAAAAATAAGGCTTCCTATATAAAACAAACCGGAAAACTTCTTATTTATAATGAAATTACTCCGGAAGAAGAGAAAAAATGGATTAATTTTTTTAATGTTGAAAAAGACAAACCAACAATAAAGATGATAACTGAAATAGTAAAAGAATCGAAAAAAGAAGATTTTAAACAAAAAAATAATATCCCCAAAATGCTGGCCCGGTACTTTGGAGGATATACGGGAAAGTACGAAACATTTTTTGAAACATACACAAAATATTTCGGAAACAACGAAAAGGGCGCCATTAAGAAGCATGGAATTTCCATAGAAAACATTGAAAATATAAAAAGCCATTTCTTTGCAGGAATCAAACTATACCCGCCTCTGGGGTTTGATCCATGGCCTGATCCGGAGAAAGTTGCATCAGATAAAAGAGGGCGTGCCGGAGCAGAATTCGACAAAGTAAACTACCTCTATCAATTTTGCCAGGAGAAGGGCATACCTATTACGGTACATTGTTTAAACGGTGGATTCGTAGTCGATGATCATTATCTTAAAAACACCAATCCCAATAAATGGGAAGAAGTCCTTTCCAGGTATAACGATCTTAAAATCAACTTTGCACACTGCGGAATTGACGACACCCTGAGTACCGGCAACCTGTCACCATGGACAGAAACGGTATTTGCGCTGATAAAGAACAATAAGAATGTCTACGGAGATTTCGCAATTGTTGCGAAAAATAAGGAATTTTATAAACCTTTCTTAGAGTGGGTGGTTAAAAGCACGGTTGAAAATCGAATACTTTTTGGAAGTGATTTTCCAATGCTCCTCTTTAACAACGATTCGTATTATGAATATCTGACAAATTATTTTGGCTCAGGGATTAATTTAATAGATAAATTCTGTACCGAAAATCCCAGGAATTTTCTTTTCAAGTAGAATACAAAGCGAACCCAAAGTACTGTATCAAGCATATTCTTAATGCCATAATAATTTTCAAATTTAGCTTGAGAATTACTCCGAAATGGCTTAAATTAAGGAACCAGAAAGGAGGTTATTTTATGGCAGAAATAAAACAGCAAGTTATCCAGATAATACAATCCCTTCCGGATGATGTAACCTTAGATGATATTATGGCGGAACTGTATTTCAAACTACAGGTTGATGCAGGATTAAAGGAACTTGACGAGGGTGAAGGAATACCCCACGAAGAAGTTGAAAAACGGATGTCAAAATGGATTACGAAATAGGTTTTGGTAAGATTTTTAAGAAATAATTACATCTATTCTTTTCTTGGTCGTTTCATGATAACACCAACAGAACCGTATTGCAAACCAGTTATGTCATCTAATTTAGAATGCTCAATATCCTCTAATTGCCCCAATTTGCTTGTCCAATTCCCAGAGCTTAATTGTCTTGCTGCATGGGTTGGTTTTCCATGAGTGTCAATGTATATTGCAACTTTTTCAAAACCTTCTTCATCCGCAGGATTATTGCAAACGGAATAGCCAATTTTTTCATATGCTTTTATATACGCTTCTGCTGTATATCGTCTTGGTATATTAGAAGGCCAGTAATATAAACTTAGAGGATCAGGTTCCCACCAAGATTCTGTTTCACCAGCAGCCCAAGCTATACAATTGTATTCCGGAGTTGCTGGACTCGTTATAGAATAGCCACTGATTCGTAAGTTTGGGAATACTTTTTCAATTTCTTCCACGCTCATATTAGAGATAGCCGTGTTCTCTCCCCCAGCGAAGCCATGTTTGCGTCATTTCCTTCATCCGCCCCCTTTGTTCAGGCAATACAGGATCTTCGCCTGTAATAGATTTTAATGCCCAGAACCAGTGGCCGGGTCTTTTCTTCATTTCGAGTAAAATTAAACGAATTGCTGTGTGTCCCATGCCGATAATCTGTTGATATGCCGGATGCAGTGCTATTTCAGTAACAGATGACAATATGGCTGTATCAGCTTCCCATTGGGTTTTGAGTGTGAGAAATCTTGTTTCAGGATTGGCCTGCTGTGTCGAAATTGGTAAAAAATAGTGCTTAATCATGCGTGTATACGCTTCGCGCATCTTTTCAGATTCACTACACACGGCAGTATCAACCATCTCGACATTACTATAATAGTTTGGTGGATAACTTAATATCATTGGAAAAGTTCCTTTGCTTTATCGGTTATACTGTTAAAAAAAATCTCATTTTTAAAAATACGAAGTTTTTCAAATTCTTCCCACATTTCAACTTTGTTTTCTATATAAGTTCTATTTTGAAACACATCTATGTCAAAAATTAATGGTAATCTCTGGTTCTCAGTGGGAATCTCCATAGTCTGATGAATTATAGCAGTTGCCTGTATATCAGGATTTGGAATGACAAGTTGCATAAAAAATTGGTTTAAAATTTGTGGAAGCTTTGGTGCGATTTCTGGCGTTGTTAAAATATATTCTTTAAAATCCTTCATTGGCAAGGGAATTTCTATCCGATTTATATAACGCAAAGCAATACGTGTAACCCTGACAGGGTTAGTTGTTTGAAAGTAAAGATCCCAGAGGTCACGAGCCTCGTCGCGAAACATTTCCCAGGTCTTATAAGGTTTCAATTTATTGAACGTAAAACCATCCAACCTCGCCTGAACCATTTTTTTTTCCTGTGACGATTTAAAAAGGTATCCGTCAATTCCTCCAGAAGTCGGGAGTGCAGCGGCAGTGCCTTCTGGCGATACCTTTACGCCTGCTTGAAATGATATCCGTTGTTGTTTCTCTGGAAAACGTCCCTTAACCTTTTCATGGAATTCCTCCAGTATCTTGAGTGTAATTTTTTCTGTCAATTCTACTCGAATATCAAGAAGTGCTTCGACAATCGGGGCATTTGGAAAAACGGTATATTCGTTCAATTACAATCCTTTAATTTAAGGAACCTATTGTACTGGCTTTAGACAGAAATAGCGCCTTGGGATAAGAACTAAGATATTGCAAGTTGAATGTCCGAATTATAATAAAGAGACGGCAAGCTTAGCAAGCTTATTTCATTTGCCTTTTATCTTTGATTTTGTTTCTGGATAATGATATAAAATCAGAAAATTTAGCAATACCTCTTTTCATTCTCCTTTATTTTGGATTTTATTATTCCTTGATGGTATAATTTTATAACTTTATGTAAAAACAAAAATGTTGTGTCACACTGAATTATTTCTATGAGTATATAATAGTTAGACACCCTTTGAATCACCGACTTAGCATAATCCTTAACATGTACAGGTTATCTAAAACTAACCGAATCATACTATGCGAGAGATAAAAGCCGATATACGACTCGGTGACTGCGTTGAGGTGCTCAGGTCGTTTGCTGACAACACGTTTGATTTAATCGTCACTTCCCCTCCTTACGCCGACAGCCGTTCCAAGACTTATGGAGGTATAAAACCCGATGATTATGTTGCGTGGTTTTTGCCACGTTCGTCGGAGTTTCTTCGCGTTCTAAAGCCAACAGGCACCTTTATTTTAAACATTAAGGAAAAGGCGGCTAATGGCGAACGTCATACCTATGTTCTCGACCTGATTCTTTCGTTGCGCAAGCAGGGATGGCTTTGGACAGAAGAATTTATCTGGCATAAAAAGAATTGCTATCCTGGCAAGTGGCCAAATCGTTTTCGTGACGCCTGGGAGCGTTGCTTGCAGTTTAATAAATCAAAGAAATTTAAGATGCTTCAGGACGCAGTCAGAGTTCCCATGGGAGAATGGGCTCAGACACGTTTAAAGTCGCTTGGGAAAAATGACGTAATACGATTCAATTCACAGGCGGGTAGCGGATTCGGGAAAAATATTGCTAATTGGTTGAACAGGGATCTAGCTTACCCTACAAACGTAATTCATCTTGCAACAGAAACAGGCAATAAAAACCATAGTGCAACGTTTCCAAAGTCTTTACCAGAATGGTTCATAAAATTGTTTACTCAGGAAGATGATTGGGTTTTAGACCCATTCTTGGGTTCAGGTACAACATGCGAAGTTGCTCAAGAAATGGGGCGAAATTCCGTAGGTATAGATATTATGGCCGAATACTATCATATGTCCAAATCAAAAATCAAAGAGGTAGATAGATTCCTTTTAGAAGAAAGTGCCAGCTATGGAAAACATAACAGAAAAAGAAATAGCCACGTACATCGAAAAAAACATTGAGAGCTTTCATCGCCGACGTCTGGAAAGTCTCGGCAAATTGAAATTAAAGGAAGTTCTAAAGCGTAAAAATCCTTATCTTTTCAAGGCTAAAAATATTACCACTGCAGGAGAACTGGTAAAAGGACTGCTCGATGCTCATCTATCCTCACAGGAAGAGGGAATTTTTGGTGATTTTCTCGAGGGACTGGCTGTGTTCATTAATGGCAAGGTATATGGTGGTCACAAATCTTCCAGTGAGGGAATAGATTTAGAATTTGGAAAAGATTCAATTGTATACATAGTTTCAATTAAATCTGGACCAAATTGGGGGAATAGTAGTCAAGTCAAGAAAATGATAGACAACTTCAAGAAAGCCAAGCAACGGAGAAAAGCAAACATTTCACAAACTAATATTGTTGCTGTAAATGGATGTTGTTACGGAAAACTCAAAAAAGAAGACAAAGGTGAGTATCTGAAAAAATGCGGGCAAAGTTTTTGGAGTTTTATATCGGGTAAAGAAGATCTTTACACTGAAATAATCGAACCGCTTGGTCATAAAGCAAAGGAAAAGAACGAAGAATTTTTAACGGAATACGTAAAGGTCGTGAATAAATTTACCAAGCAATTCATGGAAGAGTTTTGTAGCACAGACGGTAGCAAGATACTTTGGGACAAAATTGTTAAGTTGAACTCTGGTTCCGAAACCATCAAAAATAAAAGTACGTAGTAGGTTTTGTACTCCACAGAGATTAATTTAATTAAATATCATGGATTTAATTAATAAAGAAGAACTAATTTTTAGTATTATAAAAGATTGGATTCAAAAAGAATCTAATCAGTTAATTGGAAGAAACTTGACGACTAAGTGTGAATTGTATACAGTTAAAAAATGCATTGAATGGGGATTATTAACAGACATTGATACTGTTTTTAAAACTGCAATTCGCGAAGCCATTAAAATTAAACCATAATATGTGCCTGTTACTTATCACACTGGATATTGAAATGTCTCCAATCCTTTGGCATGCGATAAACAGAGGCATGATATTTCAAGCCATTACTTACTATTAGCTAATTGAGAATATTATGGAAAAGATAATGTGGGGTGAAACCTTTAGTGTCGGCGTCCGGGACCTGGACTCACAACACAAACAAATCGTCATGTTGGTAAATACATTGATTGAGATGAGTGATACAAGAGTTGATTCGGAAATTATCTCGGATACCTTGACTAAAATGACCCAATACGCCATGAATCATTTTAAAACGGAAGAGCAATACATGCTCGATTATGGTTATCCAGAGTATCCCGCACAACGAAAACAGCACCAAGAATTCAAGAAAAGAACTGCTGATTTCTGCATGGAAACTATGCTCCATAAAGTGACAGTTTCGGCGGAAATATTCACCTATTTGAAATTATGGTGGACGAATCATATACTGCAAGAAGACATGAAGTACAAAAAGTTTTTTAACGACAGGGGACTGAGGTAAAAGATTTAATTGTAGTGATAAATGAAAGTTCACTAAAAAAGTTTTACAAGGTTATAATTTTGTGATTTCCTTTCTTAACCCCATTTTATTATTTGGTATTCTGGGTGCAATCATCCCCATCATCATCCATCTTATCAATAAGAAGAAGGCAATTTCCCATAAATTTGCAGCCATTGATTTTATTTTACAGACCAATAAGCGCATCTCGGTAAAATTCAAACTTCGCCAGCTAATCCTTTTGATCCTCAGGGCATCCCTCCTTGCCTTCCTTGCTATGGCGCTTGCCAGGCCATTTGTAAAAAATTTTATCGGTGGAATGCCAGAAAAAGACGTTCCTACCAGCAACGTCATTATTTTGGACGATTCGTATAGTATGCAGTACTCAGATAATCACGAATCGTTTTTTATATCCGCCAAGACTGCGGCAATGGAGATTATCAACAATCTGACAAAAAATGACGATGCCGCCGTGATTATCTGCTCAGGTTTGGGATCACAAGTCCTGCCGGAACTCGATTATGACAAAAAGAATCTTTTAAATTTCATAGAACAAGCACAACCCGGTTTCGCGACTACGCACATTACGCCTGCGTTGGATGCGGCAGTGGAGGTATTGACTTCTGCTAGGGCATCTATTAAACGAATTTTCCTGCTTACAGACCTGACACGGAACGGCTGGGACACCGACTGGTTCAAGAGCGGAAATGAGAAACTCCGTAGTCATGTATCCAATATTCACATCATTGACCTGTCGGAAGGCAGGGAACTCAAAAATACAGCCATTACGCATATTGAACCACAAATTAACGTGTCAGAAAGGAGTGCGGAAAGCACCATCAAGGTGACCGTATCTAACTTTACACCTACAAGGATTAAAAACCTCCTGGCACAAGTATTTTTAGGTCAAAAAAAAGTGGCTCAGGGATTTTTCAATATAGACGCTACTGCATCGGAAACAAAGGAATTTTATTTTAGCTTGGAAAAAGGGAAAGGGCACACCGGCTGGGTTGAAATTCCCGATGACAACCTGAACACAGACAATAAGCGATATTTTGCTATAAATACATCAAATAAACTGGAGGCATTACTGATTGACGGCGACCCCAAAACTAATATCTATGAGAGTGAAACGTTTTATCTGGAGAAGGCGCTAAATCCCGGCAGAGAACATGCGTCATCCATCAAACCAACGATATGTTCTATACACGAGGTTAAAAACTTCGATTTTACCAATTTCGATGTGGTCTTTTTGTGTAATGTAGAAACCCTTCCGCCCGAAAAGATTCATGAACTCGACAAGTTTGTCAAAGAAGGCGGATCGGTTATTTTTTCGCTTGGGAATAAGGTGGATGCGAATTATTACAATAATTCATTTAATACTTTACTGCCGCATCGACTTCATACGACGAGGACTTTTTCCGGTGATAGCCCGCTATCAGAAGAACAGCCCCTTCATCTGAAGACCACTGAACCCACCCACCCTGCCTTGCATATTCTTTCTGAAACGAGTATGAGCACCTTGTCTTCTGTGAAATTTTATCGTGTGTTTTATGTCGACCCAGCACCACTAGGGAATTGCAAAACCATACTATCATTTTCGGACGATACCCCTGCCCTCATTGAGAAACAAATTGAGCGGGGAAGATGTGTGCTTTTTACATCATCGATAGACAGAGACTGGACCGATATGCCTGTAAAACCATTTTTCCTGCCTCTCATACAGCAATTGTGCAGATTTTTAACAGGAAATATTGCGGAAGAAATACAAAGTGAAACACTGGTTATGCATGAATGGCAATCTCCCTCCCCCGAAGACATTAACAGCTTGGAAATAACCAATCCGGAAGGGACAAAAGCTGTCTTGCAACCTCAACTGATTAACAACGAAAAGTCTTTTTCATACAACGAGACAAATTTCCCGGGGATTTATGCTGTTACTGTGGAAGGGAAGCCACATCCTCAATTCCCCCAGAAATTTCCTGTGAATGTCAACGCCGCAGAATCCAACCTGGACAAGATAAGTCAAAAAGAACTTGCCGCACTTATGGGGGGCATAAATCTTACCATTACAACATCCCCTGTTACCGAAGGCAGCGAAGTACTCATGGGCGAAGCCAAAAAGACCCTGTGGGGAACCCTCCTCTTTCTCACCCTCTGCATCCTCTTTGTTGAATCATTTGTTTCGAGAAAATAATTTTTATTGACATCTCCGGCTTTTTTAACTAACATTTCACTTTAAGTAACAATCATTTTTGTTTATTATTTAAAATAAATATGGAAACGGTAGAAAAATTAACTGGAATACTCAGAAATCACGGCATGAAAATCACGCCGCAGCGACTCATGATTTTCAAAGTGCTTGAGAACAACACCTCCCATCCGTCCGCAGAAGAGGTTTTTAAAAGGGTAAAAAGGATTTATCCCACCGTGTCGTTTACCACGATTTACAAAACCCTGGAAACCTTACGGGATCTGGGAGAGGTAAAGGAACTCATCATTGACGAAGACCGCAAACACTACGACCCTAACATCCATGATCACCACCACGTCATCTGCTCTTCCTGCAAAAAAATCCATGATATATTTGAGGATTTTTCACCCCACGTCAAATTACCTGACTCCCTGAAAAACGATTATACCGTCTCCGGATTCCAGATATCCTTCCACGGCACCTGCAAGGAATGCGCCTAAGGCATTTGTAACAAACCTGCTTTTTAACCGTAGATTTATTTTGTTTTTTATCTGTGCAATCCGTACTACTATCCATCAAGTTCTTGTTTTTTATGCTCGTTTTTCAAACTGCATAACCGTAAGGCATTGATTAAATGAGGCTTACGCAAAGTTTGGAGCATTGAGTTTCTTGTCATTTGTCATTTGAAATTGTTTCGTATTTCGATATTCGTATTTCGAATTTGGTTGCGGCCAGAGGCCGCGCCAGGAAATCTGTGGTTTCAGGTTTTGGAGGCTTTGATGAAGGCGTTAAATAAGGCCATGTGGTGTGGTGAATCAGTCATGCGTTCGGGATGCCACTGAACGCCCACCAGAAATGGGTAATCCCGCCATTCGATGGCTTCAATAATACCATCCTCGGTGTGAGCTGTGTCCTTCAAACCATTACCCAGCCTTTTAATTGCCTGGTGATGTGTGCTATTGGCCTCAATACAATCTGCCCCAATAATCTGATAAAGGAGAGAATTCTTTTCGATAGTTACAGCATGGGTATAGCGCTCATTTTTTGAATCCTTATGAATTATGGGTGTTTTGACTTCAGACGGAATGTCCTGTATTAAAGAACCACCCAGTGCGACGTTTACAAGCTGAGTGCCATAGCATATAGCCAGAATGGGCTTTTTCATCCGGATGGATGTTTCTACTAAAGTAAAATCAGAGGTATCCTTGTCGGGATTGATACATACGGTTTTCTCATGCCTTTCTTCACCGTAACGTTGAGGTGGGACGTCATTTCCTCCGGTGAAAAGCAGGCCGTCTATTTTTTTCAGTAAAAATTCCACATCGTTTTTGTCCTTGATAATAGGCAATAAAAATGGGATTCCACCTGCCGCGATGACGGCCTCGCTGTAATCTCTATACGTAAAAGAGTAAGGCAGTTTCCCTTCCTCTTCGTAATCGCAATTGATGCCAATAATCGGTTTCATGTAGAGTGTTTCTCTATAATCTTTTTTACCGCACGGATGACATCATCAGTATCTTCTTCTGTCAGCTTCGCCGAAAGCGGTAAGGAGATCGTCCTGTCTGAGACAAATTCGGCATTAGGAAAATCACCGCGCTTAAATCCAAAGGCATTAGCATAATAGGGATGCAGATGTAATGCCACGAAGTGGATACCGGTACCGATATTTTCATAGTGGAGCGCCTGTTGAAATGCGTCTCTGCTTATCCCGATCTTACCAATATCGAGGAGTGGTGTATAAAGATGACGTGCATGTACCGTATTCTTTTCCGCAGGTGTCGGAACAATAAGAGGCAATCCCTGGAACGCCCGGTCATATTTCTTCCATATTTTTTCACGTATCTTGTGATATTTGTTCACGCGTTTTAATTGATGGATGCCCAGCGCCGCCTGGATGTCCATCATATTATATTTGTAACCGGGGAAGACCACCTGATAGTGTTTAAAACCTTTGTCTGAATACCGATGCCATGCCCCCTTGCTCATACCATGCAAGCCGTACATCTGCACCTTCTCTGCCCAGTCCTTGTTGTTTGTCGTTACCATGCCCCCTTCACCCGTACACACATTTTTTGTAACGTAAAAGCTGAATACCGTCATATCCCCCATGTTGCCCACCCTTTGTCCCTTGTATACCGTTTCAATGGCATGAGCGGCGTCAGTAATAACGAGCAGGCGATGTTTCTTTGCAATGGACATGATGGCATCCATGTCGCAGGGCCTTCCGGCAAAGTGGACGGGGATAATAGCGCGGGTTCGTTTAGTGATGGTTTTTTCTATAAGGTTTGGGTCGATATTCATGGTGTGTCTGTCAATATCAACGAATACCGGTTTAGCCCCAATATGCGTGATAACATTAGCCGTGGCGGCAAAGGTCATGGGTGTGGTAATAATTTCATCGTCGTGGCCGAGACCGGATACGATCATGGCGAGGTGGAGTCCTGCCGTACAGGAATGAAGGGCCATAGCGTATCTTGTCCCCATGTATTTTCTGAACATGTCTTCGAACCTGGCTACCTTGGGACCCGTAGAGAGCCAGCCGGAGCGTAAGGTATCCACGACCTCGTTTATTTCTGCCTCTTCTATCCTGGGGCTGCCAAAGATGAGAAAGTTTTTTCGTATGGGCTTATGTTTCTTTTTTGTCATATACAATCGAGTTATTTTTAGATTAAAGTATCATATATATTTTCTAAATTATCCGCCTCTTTACAGATATTATAATTCATTTCAACATGTCTCCTGCCTTCCCTGCCCATAATCGGCCACTCTTCAGGGTGGTCAATAAGATATTCCAGACGTTCAGCAAGGGCATCAACATCTCGTTCCGGCACGAGAAATCCGCTTTTGCCGTCGACCATGGCTTCCGGTATATCTGCATGATATGTCGATAGTACAGGAACTCCCGCTGCCTGAGCCTCTAAAAGGGTGGTAGGCGCGCCACCTTCACTATCTCCATTTTGTGCTGTTACACTGGGTTGAATGTAAATATGCGCCTTTTTTAATTCCTCCACAAAAACACGATGGGGTTGATAACCCAAAAGATGGACGTACGGACTAAGATGGTTTTCCTTAATAAAAGATACGATACTATTCCGTAATACTCCGTCACCGATGATCCTGAATTCAATCTGTGGGTTTTTGGATATTAAAAGTTTTAAAGCCTGCAAGGCATATATAAGCCCTTTTTTTTCAACAAATCTCCCGCAGCATAGGATAACAATTTTCCCATCGGAAGGGAATGCCCTTTCCTTGAAATTGATTTTTTCTGTGTCAACCCCGATATGTTGTATCACGATTTTTTCGCTTGAACATCCAATTTCCATGAGTGATCGTTTCATGTTATTCCCTTCAACAAGAAACAAATCTCCTTCCTCAAACAGCCTCTGATATGCCTCATTCCACATATTCTCGCGAGGCAGTTGGGTTAGATCGAATCCATAAAAAGTTGTGATAAGCGGCAGTTTAAGCCATCGTTTTATGGGAATCATTGCAACGCCTTGCGGCCCAAAGTGCGCATGTACGAGACGGGTCTTTTCTTTTTTTAACACATATTTGAAATACAGAATATGTTCAAAATATTCTTTTTTATTGAGATACAAATAGTACCCAAATCTGTCTCTGAACCACCACCATGAATAGCGATTAATTTTAGAGCAATCGTAAATGGGGCGAAAAGGGAACTGTTCTAAATTGGTTATCTGTGTAGTTAAGACAATCGGCTTATATCTCTTTGAATTTGTGAGGTATGAATATATGAAGGTTTCAGATAGTCCAAGATAGTTGTTGATGGCATGGGCAATCGTTTGATTCACCAGAATATAGTGGTTCCAGAGTTTTTTACAAGATATATCGGCTCAAATCCTCGTCTTTTGCTATTGCCTGTAATTTATCCTGCACATATTTCGCATCTATCACGACCTCTGCGCCATCCATATCGGGTGCATCAAAGGAAGCGTCTTCAACGAGTTTTTCCATTACCGTGTGCAATCTTCGTGCGCCGATGTTCTGGGTGCGTTTGTTGACCTGTACGGCAATATCCGCAATAGCCTCGACGGCGTCATTTTCAAATCGTACCTTGATTCCTTCAGTTTCCAGAAGCGCCTTGTATTGCTTAATCAAGGCATTTTTGGGCTCGGTTAATATCCGTAAAAATTCCTCTTTCCCGAGATCTTCTAATTCCACCCGGATGGGGAATCGCCCCTGAAGTTCAGGGATCAGGTCGGACGGTTTGGACACATGAAATGCGCCTGCGGCAATAAAAAGGATGCGGTCGGTCTTGACCATTCCGTACCTTGTATTTACCGTAGTGCCGTCTACAATAGGCAACAGATCTCTCTGCACACCCTGCCGTGAGACGTCAGGGCCGTGCGTGCTTTCGCGGCCTGCGATCTTATCGATTTCATCAATAAAGATAATGCCGTATAATTCCGTCCTGCGAATGGCTTCCTGCATGACTTTTTCCTTATCAATGAGCTTTTCAGCTTCGTCCTGTGTCAATATCCTTTTTGCCTCGGCAACAGAGACCTTTCGTACCTGCGCGCGTGGAGGAATTACCTTCTCCAGCATGTTTTGGAAATCCATGCCGATTTCTTCAACTCCTGCCACAATACCTTGCAGTACATATGGTTTTTCATGAATGGTGATTTCCACGGTACGATTGGCAAGTTCTCCGTCGTGTAACTTTTTACGAAATTTTTCCCGTGTGCTTAGGCGCTGTTCCTCGGCTTCAACATTGGGCGGTTCGGCGCTTTTTGGGACAGGCGGCAGTAATAAATCCAGAAGTCTTTCCTCCGCCATTTTCTCGGCCTTTTCCTGAACGTCCTGGATCATCTCAGACTTAACCATATTCACGCCGATCTCGGTGATGTCGCGTATCATCGATTCCACGTCGCGGCCATGGTAACCAACCTCGGTATATTTTGACGCCTCGACTTTGAGAAAAGGCGCCTTGACGAGTGCTGCCATACGTCTTGCAATCTCAGTTTTCCCAACACCCGTAGGGCCGATCATAATGATATTCTTTGGCAGGACTTCTTCCCGTAATTCATCGGAAAGCTGCTGCCGGCGCCATCGGTTGCGGATGGCTATAGCCACAGCGCGTTTGGCATTTTTCTGACCAATAATGTATTTATCAAGTTCTTCAACGATCTTGCGCGGCGTTAGTTCCTTCACTACCTGATTTCCTCCACCTTGATATTTTTATTGGTATACACACAAATGTCCGCTGCAATATTGAGTGCCTCTTCCACAATCTCTTTTGCGTTCAACGAGGTATGTTTTATTAACGCCCTGGCTGCTGCAATCGCATAAGAACCGCCTGAACCAATGCCGATAATACCGTCATCCGGCTCAATAACGTCGCCGCCGCCGGAGATCAAAAAGGAGTGTTGTTTATCTACTACGATAAGCAGAGATTCCAACCGCCTCAGCACCTTGTCTGTGCGCCATTCCTTGGCCAATTCATGGGCGCTGCGCAGGACGTTTCCCTGATATTGTTCGAGTTTGGCGTCAAACCTTTCCATGAGGGCAAATGAGTCAGCCGACGAACCGGCAAAACCCACGATGACTTTGTCATGGTAAAGCCTTCGAATCTTTTTGGCATCCTGCTTAACCACGGCGGCATTCATGGTAACCTGTCCGTCACCGCCGATGGCGACCTGCCCATCCTTTCGGACTGCCAGAATTGTTGTAGATACGATAACAGGGTTCACATTCAAATCCTTCTGTAGGGGCAATTCATGAATTGCCCCTTTGCGGGGGGCTGTCTAAAAAGTCCGTAAACCACACGCGACAGGTAGGGGCTGAAGATTTTCAGCCCCTACATTGGTACGTTTATAAGACTTTTTGGGCAGCCCCACAGGTATTCTGCAAGACGATAGTTTCAGAAATAAATCCATGCCTATGGGTGAATATAAATGATGGGTTCAGGTTGCAAACCTGAACCCGCCGCCGGGAACTAATTAATTGATATTCCTTGTACATTGAATTAGTTTTTAAATGGTATCAATTTACAGAAGAGTTATCAAGGGTTTTCTCGTTTCTTAATGTTTGACAAACATCGAATTGACCGTATAATTAACGCGGGTATAAGCAATAAAAGAGTAAAGTTGTTGTGTGGCACATTTTAGCGTTCCGTAACCGTTTTTTTAAAGGAGACATGCTTATGGTAGCCAAGGATATTATGAATAAGATTGTCACAGCGGCAAAGAAGAATACGATCGGCAGGGATTTAGCAATAAAATTATTATCCGGCATGTACAGCGGATTGCCTGTTGTGGACGATAAGGGAAGGGTTGTTGGGGTGGTAAGCGAATTTGACCTTTTAAAGGCAATAAAAGAAGGGAAGAAATTAGAACAGGTAACGGCTGAGGATATTATGTCAAAGAAACCCATATGTGTAACCGAGAACACCCCGGTCGACGAGATTATAGACCTTATGACGAAGCATAATATTATCCGTGTGCCTGTACTAAGAAACGATAACCTAGTGGGGGTCATATCCAGATGCGACATTCTCAGCAGTATTGTGGAACCTGAGTTTGTGACGGTTTTTGCCGATTAAAATAACTATTTGGTCACGAATAGGTACGAATAAAAAACGTTTATCTCACCGCAAAGGCGCAAAGTACGCAAAGTTTTAAAGACCAAAAAAGAAGAAGCAGGGAAAAGATGGATAAAAAATGTTTTACGATTTTGTTTTTTTCTCCATTTTCCCTTCTTCTCCATTTCTCCTTTTTGTACCTTTTCCAACTCGCTTGGGTTAGGTAATTCTTTTTTTCCATGTTTTTGTCACTTAATCGCTGGTTCAATCGTCCTCGATTGAACCTAAACATTTGGCTTTTTCATGTCTGAACAAACGATAAAATTTACTATTACCGGTATGCATTGCGTGAATTGCGCAATGACGATCGAGCGAAGACTTAAAGATTTGAAAGGGATTAGGTCTGTCCGGGTCTATTTCTCCAGTGCGACTGGGATTGTCACCTATGATCCCGATGTTACAAATAAGTCTTCTATTACAAAATATGTAAAGGATATCGGTTATATAGCAAAGGAACAAGTCAGATTGGACCAAGCTTCAAAGGCACATATTCAGATGGGATGGCTTGGTTTTAGCATCCTGGCTTCTATCGTAATGATGGTACTGATGTATATTCCCATGCCTGAAATAATACACGCCTATATGCCTTATATACTGATGATTATTGCTACCGTAACGTTATTAGGTCCGGGAATGGATTTTTTTATCAGCGCCTATAAGTCCGTTAAGAACTACTCTGCCAATATGGATGTACTCGTTTCAATGGGCATTCTGGCTTCCTACCTTTATAGTACGTTAGCAATTTTTGGTATCTTCGGCACGTCAGGCCATGCATTCTTTGAAACAGCAGTGATGTTGATTACCTTTATTCGCATCGGAAAATATCTGGAAGAACGGGTAAAGGGAAGGGCAAGTCATGCGCTCCAAAAATTAATGAAACTCCAGTCCGATAAGGCACGATTACTGTCACCGGAAGGAAAAGAATTGGAGGTCAATGCCACCTCCATTCACGTGGGAGATAAGGTCGTCGTCAGGGCAGGCGAGGCCATTCCTGTGGATGGTGAGGTCGTGGAAGGTATCTCATCTGTGGATGAATCCATGGTGACGGGTGAATCTATGCCCGTTGTAAAACAGAAAGGTGATAGTGTAGTTGGGGCAACTATAAATAAGACGGGTGTGTTAGTTGTGAAGGCCACAAGGGTGGGCGAAGAAACGGTTTTAGCGCAGATTATCAATATGGTTGAGGAGGCACAGATGGATAAAGCCCCTATTCAGCGATTTGCAGATATGGTATCGAACATATTCGTTCCGGTGGTAGTTGGTTTGTCTCTTTTAACCTTTTTTTGCTGGTATTTTGTGTTTTACGATTTTGGAGGGCAGTTACCTTTTCTATGGGCATTAAAGATGGCGATTGCCGTGTTGGTGATTGCATGTCCGTGTGCCATGGGACTTGCGACTCCAACAGCCATTCTCGTTGGAAGCGGAGTGGGGCTGGATCATTCTATACTCATTAAACGCGCCAGCGCCCTTGAGGGAATTGCACGACTGGATACTATAGTATTCGATAAAACAGGGACAATGACCGAGGGGCATTTTGTCGTTAGCGATATTGTTTCTTTGGGCGCTGTTAGTGAATCGGAACTGATTAATCTTGCGGCTGCCGGGTGTGCTTTTTCGAATCACCCGCTCGCTCAGTCGGTAGTGGAAGAAGCGAAGGCAAGAAAGTTAACATGGGATGTCGTTCAGGATTTTCGTGAAGAAACTGGCAGCGGTATTGTCTGTCGCTATCAGGGAAAGGATTTATTCATCGGGAATGAAGGGCTTATGAGCGCCCACGGAATAAAAATTGAGGCGCAGGATAAGATCAATGAACTGTATGCCCATGGGAAGTCTCTTATGTATATCGCTTACGATCACGCATATATGGGTGTGCTTGGTCTTACGGATAGAATAAAGCGAAATGCGCGAGAGGTCGTGTCACGGTTGAAACAGATGAACATACAGGTTGTCATGATGACCGGTGATAACGAGCAAGTGGCAAAGTCGGCAGCGTCGGAAGCGGGTATTGGGGAATATCGCGCCAGGGTACTCCCTGCCGAAAAGAGGGAAATCATAAAGGATTTCCAGAGGCGCGGCAAAAAGGTGGGAATGGTCGGCGATGGTATTAACGATGCGCCAGCGCTGGCTCAGGCAGATGTGGGAATCGCTATCGGCGCGGGAACGGATGTGGCAAAGGAAACGGGAGATATTGTTTTAGTAAAAAATGATATGACGGATGTAGTCAAGTCGATTCAACTGGGGCGACAGACGTTGTCTAAGGTCAGACAAAACCTGTTTTGGGCTTTTTTCTATAATGTTGTTGGGATTCCGGTTGCAGCCGGGGTTTTGTATCCGTTGTTTGGAATAAGCCTGAAACCGGAGTATGCAGGATTAGCCATGGCCTTTTCTTCTGTATCGGTAGTGATCAATTCCCTGTTGTTGAAACGCGCTTCATTCCTCCAAAAATCTTTTTAAAATGTCCACAACCTCGTTGCTGCTTGAAACGAGCCTGGCTCCAACAAGCTGTTTATGGTCCTTTTCCACAGACCAAACTACCTGATAGAGCATCTTAACGCTTTTTGCTGATGTCTTTTTCAGGGAGACCTTAAACTCGATCATCGCATAGGTGCCGGGCTTAATTCTATTATTCGTTTCGAAGCACAGTCCATTGATACTGATATTTTTTGAAGTGCCTTCATTTTGAAATTCATCAACTTCCGGCAAAACGACATATTTTAACGGGAAATGAACCGCCACTCTGCGGAGCCCCCTTTTCTCTAAAGAAACAGCGGCAACGTCTTTTGTCTTGGTTTTCTCGGAGGTGTAAATACACACCCTGTTCTTGCCGGTTTTTTTTGCCAGGTACAGCGCTGAATCAGCCTCTCGTATGAGTTCTTTCGCTGAGGTGATGTGATGACCAAATAGAGAAGATAAACCAATACTCGCAGTGAGTTGAATGTCACGGCGTGTGATGGGGAATAAGCTTCCTGCAATTATGACCCTTAATCGTTCCATTACTACGATGCCTTCTTCGATATCAGTTAAAGGCATAATAATACTAAATTCTTCACCTCCGTAACGCGCCAGAATATCGGTGTTCCGTATCGTCTCCATTACCCGACTGGCAAACTGACGTAACACCTTGTCTCCTTCCGGATGTCCATAGGTGTCGTTGATTGCCTTGAAATTATCAATATCAATTAAGGCAATGGAGAGGGGATGTTTATATCGGTGTGCGCGGAGAAATTCTTTTTCTATGGCATCGTCAAAGTAGTGTCGGTTGTATATGTGTGTCAGACTGTCCGTAATTGACAATACCTTTGTTGATTGAAATAAACGGGCATTCCTTAGCGCAATGGCGAGTGAATAACATACGGGGAAAAAGCGCTGAACATCCTCATCATTAAAGGCGTCAGGCTTGTGACTTACCATGGCGGCATATCCGATGTCCTCTCCATTTGCAACGAGCGGAAGTGTAATGGCAGACTGAACCGATAGTGGTTTTATTTTTGCCGGTGTGGGGGCTGTTACATTATTTTCTATAATCTGTTCAATATCTTTTATGGAAACTCCCTTGCCCGATGTGGCTAAAGATATCTGGAAGATGTTATGAACTGCTTGATTGATAAAATGGCTGTCCATAGCGTAATTCTGTAAAACATACACCTTTGGCTTTGCCTCAGCGAAGACGAAAATGAGCAGTACGGTATAATCAAATAATTGAGACATTTTGACCTTTACGTCCGTTATGATATCACGAATTTCTATGTGAGAACAGATATTGGTGTTTATTGTTTGCGGGAGGTTTAACTCGATGGCTTCTTTGTTTGCCAATGAACTGTTGCTTATCCTGCGGGATTTCTCTTTTGTTTTTATGTCCTTCTTTCTAATCAGGGAAAGCAGTTCCGAGGTCTTTTGAAGAAATTCCCATTCGCAGAGGGCATTTTTAATAATTTGTTTCACGAGATCTATGTTATGAATGGGGGTGATGACGTATGCATAAATACCCCAGTTGATGGATTCCTTACCCAGAGACATTTCGTTTTGATGGATCAGGAGCAGTATGCGGGTATTGGGGGAAACGGTCTTGATGAAAGAGACGTATTGTATGATCTTTTGTCTTGAAAACGCACTGTTCAAAATAAAAATGGCGGGTTGTTTTTTCTTTAAGACGGGTTTTAGTGGTGCATTTTTTTTGAGGGATTTGATGTGACAGGAAGGTAATACAAATTTCCTGAGTTTAGACAGGTCGTGCCGATTGCTATCACTAATGAGGAACAGGGGTTTCATAAAAGCTTTTATATTTATGTATAAAAATTATACAAATTCCCGTTGAAATGTCCATAACATTTTTGTGGGTACTATTCCAAAATGAGCGGATTTTATAAAATCCCCGGTTCCGGCTCTTTTCGTGACCGGGCATTGCATGACTGAACTAATATTTCGAGACGTTCATTTCTTCCATCTTCCCCGTAACCATAAACACAATCCGTTCAGCGATATTGGTTACCCTGTCCGCAATTCGTTCGAGATTGTGGGAGACCCACGTAAGGTAAGTAGCCTGATGGATTATTTTTGGATTTTGTATCATAAGGATGAGAAGTTCCCTGTAGACTTGATCATGAAGGGCATCTACCGTGTCGTCTTCATTACAAATACGTCTTGCCGCTTCTACATCCCTGTTTACGAATGCCTTGAGGCATTTATCGAGCATGGATAGCCCTATATCAGCCATTCTGGGAATATCAATGAGGGGTTTTACCAGAGGTTCGTCGCCTATTAACAGGCTTATTTTGGCAATTCCCTCTGCGTGGTCGCCCATACGTTCGAGATCCGTTATTACGCTCAATATGGAAGTCAATACCCTTAGATCAACAGCCATGGGCTGTTGTGTGGCAATGAGGGAAATACACTTCTCTTCGATGGCGAATCGCTTTTTGTTTATCAGGGAATCGTTTGTTATGATCACCCTTGATGCATTCATATCTCTCTTCTGAAGTGATTCTACGGATTTCTTTATGGCATTTGCCACCATATCCGCCATTTCCAGCACCTCGTCCTGAAGATTATTTAATGCCTTATGGTATGCTTCTCGTGTCACGACCTCTCCTTATTTTAATATGTAGGGGCTGAAAATCTTCAGCCCCTACCCGTAGCATGGTTTATGGACTTTTTGGACAGCCCCGAACAATAGTTTAAAATCCTGAATATTAAAATTACCCAAACCTGCCGGTAATATAATCCTCCGTTTGTTTTTCCCGGGGATTGGTAAATATTTCGGTTGTGATATTAAACTCCACGAGCGTCCCCAGCATAAAGAAACCTGTATAGTCAGATATCCTGGCAGCCTGCTGCATATTGTGTGTGACGATAATAACCGTATAATCTTTCTTTAAATCCACCAGCATATCTTCGATCTTGGCCGTGGCAATGGGGTCAAGGGCAGAACACGGTTCGTCAAGGAGTATGATTTCCGGCTCAGTTGCTATTGCCCTGGCAATACAAATACGTTGTTGCTGACCGCCGGAAAGATCGAGGGCGCTGGTACGAAGCCTGTCCTTTACTTCGTCCCACAGTGCGGCTTTTTTCAGCGCCTTTTCGCAAATCTCGTCAAGTACGCTTTTTTTATTGATGCCCTGGACTCTCGGACCGTAAACCACATTTTCGTAAATGGTTTTTGGAAACGGGTTGGGCTTCTGGAAGACCATACCAACCTTTTTCCTGAGTTCCGTGACATTGATTGCAGGGGCATAGATATCCTGCCCGTCTATTTTTATATTTCCCTCTATTGTTACGCCTTCTATAAGGTCATTCAGGCGATTCAAACACCTGATCAATGTGGATTTCCCGCATCCGGATGGTCCGATAAACGACGTAACCCTTTTTTGGGAAATATCCAGGGTTATTCCTTTCAGCGCCTGAGTCTTGCCATAGTAAAGAGACAAGTCTGTGATGACAACTATTGGCTCAGGAATTTTTAACTTTTTTATATCGATGTTGTGCTGTACCACTTTCTGAGTTTATTCCTAACCAATATCGCTGTGAGATTCAATATAAGCACGGTAAAGAGTAAAACGAGTGTTGTTGTATACACCATGGGGATGGCTGCTTCTACGTTTGGAGATTGGAATCCAACGTCGTAAATATGGAACCCCAGGTGCATGAACTTTCTTTC
>VGXX01000038.1 GCA_016873155.1 Planctomycetota bacterium
GCCTTTGATTTGTCTTTGAGTTAAAAAGTGTAAAAGAAGAAAATATGTAAAAGTTGAGTCGCATGCTTTATGACCCCCCCCCCGTTAAATTATTAGGCACCCTAAAAAGGCCGGGAAGGAGAAAAGGTTATGAATCTTTTTTTAAGGCTTGCACTGATGTGCTTTGTGTTTGTGTCTGCTGCTGTCGGACTATTTTTCTCAAGGAGCGCCGATGCCGTACCCGTTTTCGCCAGGAAATACCAGACAGCTTGTCAAACCTGCCATTGGGCGACCTTTCCAGCGCTCAATTCATTTGGCAGGGCATTCAGAGACAACGGTTACACATTTCCATCAGATGATGAGGTATACGTAAAAGACACTCCAGTAGCCATGGGGGGAGAATCATGGAAAAAGCTCTTTCCAAAGGCATTGTGGCCATCTGACATACCTCACTTACCGCCTTTAAGCGTATTAGTTACATCTGACTTTAATTATACTCCCCAAATCTCTGACGGTGAGACGTCATTTAATGGTATTGGAGAAGTAGAGTTGTTAACAGCCGGAACCTTGGGAGAGAGTCTCTCGTGGTTTGGCGCAATGGCGCTCTTTGAAAATCCAGGTCCTACTCAGGCAAGCGGAACATTGGTAGAACGACTCTTTGGTGTCTACACTCCAACACTTTTTGGTAAAAAAGGACTCGTTAACATTGAGTTTGGTATGTTTGAACCGCGTGCCACTCCAAGGTCTGAACATTTATCCATCATTGGTACCGCACAATACCTTTTTAATACATGGCCAACACTTCCCACGGGTAATTTTACTACCTTCTCTGTAAATCAAAAGGGACTGGAGTTGTTCGGTGGCAAGAATGGTCCAAAGGGCAAAGGAGGTTTCTTATGGGCGGTTGGTATTTTAAACGGTGAACCCCAGCACGAGGTTATGGAGTCATGGGAAGGTAATACCGAAAACTATGGCGAAGATATCGTTGTAAATGTAGAAGATAAATGGAGAGGCGCTGATAATGCTTTTGATATGAATAACAGTAAGGATTATTATGGACGTCTTTCTTACAAAATAGGAGGCATGGGAGTAATGGGGGGAGGCACAACGGATGAATCTGCTAAGGACACCGAAAACTGGCAAGATAATTCCCTTACTCTTTCAGGATTTTTTTACAGGGGTAATACTGGGTTCTTCAATGACCCAGTTGCTGCGACCGGATGGCATACAAGTGGAAATCGTTTCTGGCGATATGGCACGGAATTCGATTTCTATTGGTGGAATTTTAACCTGTTTGGGGCGGCTACATTTTTCAGGGATGATACCAGGAGCGATGTGACTATTGATGGGGTAAGCGGCAGTAACTTCGATGCAGACCTTTACACCGCTGAACTCCGTTGGGTAGCTTTGCCCTGGATTATACCAGCGGCCCGTTTTGAGAATATGAACCCAGGCTATGATGCCGGTGACCTCGATAGTTTTAACCGTTACAGCGCTGATATCAACGTGATCCTCAGAGCCAATATAAAATTACTTGTTGGCGCTGCCTTTGCGGATGGAGAAGCTCCGCAAATGTCTCTTTTCGACGATACATACAGGTTGGGTATACAAATAGCATTCTAGTTTTACAACCGTGTAGTGGCAATTCATGAATTGCCACTACATGGTTGGTTCGAATTCTCTAACCCGAACGGGTCGTAAAAGATTATCAATAAAAGGAGGGTTACTTGGTCATGTTAAAAACATCGAAAATGGTTTTATTCTATTCCACGATAGCAATGGTTGCGGTTTTTGCCTTATCCAACCCGATTGGGGTGTGCTACGCACAGGGTGTGGGTACAATTACCGGCGCTGTAACAGTCCCCTTGCCCAAGTACAAGAAAGATTGCGTGGTGTATATTGAAAATGTGCCTGGAAACTGGCCTCCCACCAAAGGTGCATGTATAGATCAAAAGGGGTTGGTTTTTATTCCTCATGTGTTGCCCATTGTAGTGAATACCACGGTGGAATTTCTCAATAGTGATAATGTCCTCCATAATGTCTTTACGCCGGATAAGATAGCAGATAAATTTAATCTGGGCACATGGCCCCAGGGGGAAATAAGGACTTATACCTTTAAACAGACAGGAGTGGCCATCCTCCTTTGCAAAGTGCATACAGAGATGGAGGGATATGCGGTAGTCCTCCAGAACCCCTTCTTTTCAGTAACGGATGAAAATGGTAATTATACTATCAAAGATGTTCCTGCAGGCTCATACACTCTGAAAGTATGGAACAAAAAATATGGTGGGAAACCACAACAGATAGAGGTCAAAAACGGTCAAGCCCTACAACTGAATTTTGAATTAAAGAAATAAGAGAGATTGAGTCTGACGAATGACAAAAATTGGTATCCCGCACATGGAGACTGACAACAAGAACAAGCCGATAACAGATATTCAAGAAGGGTACCCCAGGCGAAGATTTCTGCTCATCGTGGGGTGGGCTAGTTTCCTCTTCTTTAGCCTGCTGGCAGGTTTGCTAACCATGGTAGACTTCTTTAAGCCGAAGGTGCTTTTTGGGCCTTCCAACAAGTTTAAAGCAGGCTACCCCGATGAGTATCCGGCAGGCAAGGTCAGCACGAGGTGGATGAAGGACAAAGGGGTGTGGATAGTAAGGACAGACCGTGGTATATATGCCTTTCTGGCCATTTGCAGACATCTCGGTTGCATAGTTGGTTGGGTGGAGGAAGAGCGTCTCTTTAAGTGTCCGTGTCACGGAAGCAATTATAACCTTGAGGGTGATGTGGTAGGAGGACCAGCCCCCAAACCGCTTTTCAGACTTGGTGTAAGTTTTGCCATGGATGGACAGCTCGTTATAGACAAGTCGGTTAAAGAGGATAGGGTTGGAATAAGGGAAAAGGGTCAATACTTTTTACCAGTATGAGGAGAAATTATAGTATATATCCCGTGCGTATACCGATGAAAGGGAAATTATGATAAAAAGACTCAAACGATTTGCGGAATGGCTGGTTCGCACACAAATCTGGAGTTCTATCTTCAGACAGGGCTGGCCTGACACGGAAAGAAACCGCATCCTGACCACGATTAACACCCTTGTCTTCCATCTCCACCCGATAAAGGTAAAATCGCATGGCATTAAAGTAAAATATACCTTTTGTCTTGGTGGAATATCCTTTTTCCTTTTCATAGTGGAAACAATTACAGGGGTTCTCCTCATGTTTTACTATCGTCCAACGGTTGAGTATGCCTATCAGGACATGAAAGACCTGGAGTTTGCCGTTACCTTTGGACTGTTTTTGAGGAATATGCATCGCTGGGCTGCCCATGGGATGGTGCTTACTGTTATCATTCATATGTGCAGGGTATTTTATACAGGTTCATATAAACCACCGAGGGAATATAACTGGTGCGTTGGGGTTTCCCTGCTGGTGCTGACACTACTCCTTAGTTTTACTGGTTATCTCTTGCCGTGGGATCAATTGGCGTACTGGGCGGTAACGGTAGGAACAAATATGGCTAAAGCTACCCCTGTCCTGGGGGCTGAGGGCCCATTCCATGTGCTGTCAGAGATGACTGATATTTGTTTTTACCTCAGGGGCTCTGTGGATATCAGCGAAAATACCTTATTGAGATTTTACGTCCTTCACTGTATAGCCCTTCCCCTTGCGGCAGTTGGGCTCATGGGTATCCACTTCTGGAGGGTGAGGAAAGATGGAGGAATATCCGGTCCTTTGTAGTTTCTTATAAGGGTTATTTTTACATTTTCAGCAAAAATTGTAGCGCCGATCCCTTGTGGTCAGCGGATTTAATGCAAAATATAAAATTGGCAATTAGCATTTTAAAAGACTATGCAGGAGCAACAGCCTGAAACAAGAATAACGAGTAGTGATTCCAAACAGAAGGACACGGCATCCGAGACACAGAAGAAACCAGACAAACAGCTGGCATTTCCCCATCTGGTCTTCAAGGAATTTATTGCGCTGATGCTGGTCACCCTGGTGCTGATTATTATCTCCATGGCCGCCAATGCCCCGCTTGAAGAAGAAGCAAGTCCTACAAAGACCCCAAATCCTGCCAAGGCGCCCTGGTATTTTGTTGGACTACAGGAAATGCTTGTCTACTTCGATCCCTGGATAGCAGGTGTAATGATACCTGTATTAATTATCGTTGGGTTAATGGCTATACCTTTCGTTGACAAGAATCCAAAGGGGGTTGGAATATACTGTTTCAGGGAGAGGAAATTTTCCTTCATTATCTTTACCATTGGGATTGTGGCATGGTTTGGGCTGATAATCTTTGGATGTTATTTTCGCGGTCCGAGCTGGCTCCTTTATATGCCATGGGAGTCATGGGACATTCACAAGCCTGTTATCTCTAAAGGCACTTACATCCTCCCTTCATTTATAGGGGTACCTGCAACAATTGGCTATTACGTTCTGGGAATGTGGCTTCCCATCCTCTTAGCCCGTAATTTTTACAAAACTTTAGGTTCTACTTCTTATTTTATAACTATGTTTTTTGTCCTGAGTATGTTTGGGTTCATAGGAAAGATCCCCTTGCGATTTATATTCGATATTAAATATATTATTCACACTCCATGGTTCAGTATATGAAGGGAATATCATGAAACAGTAAAGCTGCAACCAATTTTTCCTTGTGAGAGCGGGGAGATTGCTTTGTCGCTCCGCTCCTCGCAATGACACGAAAATGAGTGACGAGTGGCGGGTGATGGGAAACAACCCCCTTGGTTCCCCTTAACAAAGGGGGATTCAGGGGTTATGTCACGTGTCTCTCGTCACTTTAAAAACTTGCTAAAAGAGATCAGTTTTTTTCTGTTTATTACGATGGATAAATCTACCCTGGGTCCGATACATTATGTGTGGTTTGCAGCAGTGGGGTCTGCGCTAGCTGTGGTCATTGTTGTCCTGTGCATAAAGGAATATGCAAGGGAATGGAAGCACCATCAGGCGATTGCCAGACGTTTGCAGATAAAGGCAGTTGAAGAAAAAATCAAGACCTTAGAGTCTGAACTTCCTTCCGTCAATGAAGAAACAAGGGCAAAGCACGAAGATCGCCTGAGAATGATGAAAATGATCCGTGCCCAGGCGCTGGCAATGCCTGTGAAGATACAACAAATACAGGTAGACAGCCTGAAGCGTGTGGACCGATGCACCACCTGCCATACCGGAATAGAGGATGTCAACATGAATGCCCACGAAAACCCGTATAAGGGGCATCCGGGAAAATATCTCCAGTGGCATGATATTGAAAAGTTCGGTTGTACTATCTGCCATGAGGGACAGGGACTCTCAACAGATTACATGCACGCTGCTCACAAACCGCTCCGTGGACTTGACAGACCCTGGCAGAAGGCAGTGCTTTCCAGATACTTAATTCAATCCTCATGTGGTAAATGCCATCTTGATAAAGAAGTGCCCTTTGCCCCCCTTCTCTCTAAGGGCAGGGATGTTATAGAAAAGGCAGGGTGCTCAGGGTGTCATAAGATTCGTCTGTATGAAAGTCAGGAAAAGGTAGGACCATCGCTGGACTTATTAGGCAGTAAGGTAAACAGGGCATGGCTTCTCCGGTGGCTTTCAGAACCCAGAGAATATGACCCTTCGGCGGGATTGATAAGACCCAGGATGCCTAAGTTTAACCTCTCAAAAGAGCAAATTCTTGCACTTGAGGCGTTTTTGATGGCATCCAGGAACGATGCGGCATTAAAAGAACCTGTCGAAGGTGGTGACCCGGAGGCAGGCGCGTTACTTTTTCGTGAATCAAGGTGTGTTACTTGTCACCTTGTGGAAGGAAAAGGCGGCTACCTGGGTCCTGAACTCGCCGGGATTACTTCCAAGGTAAGTAAAAAATGGCTTTATAGCTATATAAAAGATACTCATTTCTTCCAGCCAAGAACTAAGATGCCGCAGTTTAATTTCACTGAAAAACAAATGAGTGATATAGTTGAATATTTGTGTGAAGAACTGCAGGGGGAAGAACTTGAAATCCCTGAAGACTTTGAAAACGTTCCGGATTCCGATAAAAATAGCGGAGAAATGGTTAATAATGGCAAGAAGATATTTATGGACTATGGTTGCACGGGTTGTCACGCAAAAACCGGCATTGATCAGGGAAGGATAGCGCCGGATATCATAGGATTGGGATCCAGGGATGAGGAGGGCTTGGAATGGGGTAATGTTCATGGTATTGATAAATATACCGGGAACTGGGTCTTTGCCAGATTAAAAGATCCGATATTGCTGGATAAAAAGGCAAAAATGCCTGTCTTTCCGTTTACAGAGGATGAGATGGCTGCCGCCACTGTAGCGCTACTGAGCGATACAATGGAAGACATACCATCTCAATATATAGTCTCTGCTACTAACCGGAACAACTATCCTGATTTGCCCGGAGAGTTTGGCAAACTGGTTGATAAATACCGATGCCGCAGTTGTCACGTAGTATACGGTGACGGAGGTTGGGTCTCCATGCATCCCCTTGATGGAGAAGGAAGTGAGGTCAGGAAAGAATGGCTTCGCGGGTACTTTACCCTTCCTTACACACTAAGACCTATACTGGCAGAAAGGATGGTAAACCTCAAAATGAGCGATAGTGAGATTGATTTACTCGTCAACTTCTTTGGTTCTGTCATGGTACTTAATAGTATCCCTGTTGAAGAATATACGTTTAAAGAAGAAGAAATCGCCAAAGGCAAGTCGCTTTTTGATAAATATGGATGCATATCCTGTCACATCATGGGTAAAGGTGGAGGTTACGTAGGACCGCCATTAACCACTGTCGGTGACAGACTGACAACCGGCTGGATATATGAATATATTAAAAATCCAAGATACTACGAAACATGGTCTCTTCAGCCGGATTATGGCTTTTCCGCAGAGGATGCCAGGGCATTAACCGCATACTTGGCAAGTTGCAAAGAAGTAAAGAAGGATATACGCATTAGCCAGGGGAAATAAGAGGCTAGAAATGGAAGAAAACATAAAAGGAACGTCTAAAGTAAAAGAACGTATGTCTATATTCCCTGTTATTATAACGCTATTCCTTATTTTTGTTGTATCTGCGTCCGCTTTTCTGTTCGGCATGAAGCGATTTTCTTCAACCTATGCCCGTACAAAAATGGAAGGGCATTCTCCGGAGGGTCAGGACCCTCTTGGAGACACCCTGTCCAAGTCCATGCATGGGTTAACTAATGTTCAAATTGCCGGAAAAACATACTACGAGCAATATTGCATGGTATGCCATGGAGAACAGGGAAAGGGCGATGGGTTTAATGCATTTAATCTGGACCCCAGGCCAAAAGACCTTACTGTGGTTGTAAAAACCACTGGTAATGAAGCGATCTTTAAGGCTGTTAGTGACGGTACCATTGGTGCAGACGGCAGATTTCAATGTCCACCGTGGGGACGGACTCTGGGCGAAGACAAAATAAATGTCATTATCGCATACTTCCATGCTTTAGAAGAAAGTTCTTTACATGATACAGATATGCAGTAATGAATAATTTGTTAGAATCCTATTCCATTAAAAGGCACCGTTTATATTTAATAACGACAGGAGTAAAGGCCTATGATAAATTTTATTGAGAAATATTTACAGAGTAGCTCTATTTCTGCTAAAAAGATTCTTTACCAGGCAAATAATGTCATTTTCTCTGAAATGGATGCACCCCAGGGGATGTATGTAGTAGAATCAGGTCAGGTAAAGGTATCAAAGAGTGTATCACATTCAAATAAAGAGATGGTTCTGGCCACTTACGGGCCTCATGAATTCTTTGGGGAAGTCTCCCTGATTATCGGAAGACCCCGCTATGCAAAGGCTGTGGCCTTAACTGATTGTACCTTATGGATACTTGATAAAAATACCTTTAAAGAGGCCGTTGCCAGGAGTCCGGAATTTTCCTTCTCGATAATGCAAGGTCTTGCAAATAAGTTGAGTAAGTTGAACGAAAAGCAAAAAGAAATGATCTCTGACCTGGGAGAATTTACAGAACGACTGGAGGACTTTTCCACCCTTTTACATACCTTTGTTCCATAGCGTAGCATAGCCATAATCAAAAGCTCCCTCTCTTTTCCCCGCCTTTACAAGGGGGAGACAGGGGGATAAAAAATTTTCCTAAAAAAGAAGTTTTTACAGAGTAAACCCTCGTGAGTCAAAGGCTTACAAAAGAGCATGAAAATATTTCACCCTCCCTTAATCCCTCCCATCAATGGCTTACCATGTTCCATATTTTTAACAGGACACGAAGGAAACATTATGGTAAAGTATCGGCATGATACTATGCGGGAAAGAATTTTCGACTGAAACAATAAGACAGATACGAAATATAAATGCTTCTGATGAGGGTAACGAGCTCATTAGATTTGACAAAACACCGTGTTTTCTTTCCTGGATGGTGCATGAAGAGATTTCTGTTGGATCCGATTTCTGAAAAGAAGATTTTGTTATGGATAGGCTTTTCCCCCTGGAAATTCATCACGCTTTTTTTAACAAAGTAATGTAGTGTATGTTTCTTGCTAAAAAATTTCCATACTATACCCGCATTGCCTATTTTTACGACGTCAGATCAGGCATATTTTTTGGTATTTTCAACGGATTGGTTGTGTTTTTTGCACCCATCATCGGACGAAGGATGGGTGCAACGTCTCTGGAAGTCGCCGTCATTACTGCCGCCCCCACCGCCTGTTTCCTGCTTACCTTGATCTGGGCAAAACTCTGTAGAACCGGCAAAAAAGTATCATGGATAGTATTCCCCACATTCTTTTCAAGGAGTTTGTATTTATCCGTCTTTTTTGTAAAAAGCCCCTTAATCTTTACCTCCATCGTCGTATGTGCTGCAGTGCTGGAATCAATGGCAATGCCGGCTTACAGCAGCGTTATGAAAGAAGTTTATCACGAAAATTACCGTGGAAAGGCTATGGGATACGTGCGGTTCTTCTGTAATATGTCGACCGTACTGGCCTCCTTTGCAGGAGGATATTTATTAGACCTTGGAAACGGTACTTTTTATAAATACATTTTTCCGGCCGGCGCCATTTTTGGGATGACTTCTTCACTTCTTTTCAGAAAGATCAAGATTCGACGCGAAACAAAGGTCAACGCCCTCGACCGTTTGTCGGTTGTCATAAATGAGTTCGGCAAAAACAATCATCTTAAATATTTTACTATGTCGTTCTTTATTGCCGGCTTTGGCTATCTCATTGGGGTGCCCCTCTATCCTCTCTTCCTGGTCGATGAACTTTCACTATCAAATACGATTATTGGATATTTAGGCTCCATTACAGCTCTTTCAGGTTCGATCTCGTTCTTCTTCTGGGGACACCTTGTTGATCGCTTTAAACCACTGAATCTACTAAAGGTCATCATGCTCATTGCCGTAGCTATTCCTTTTCTTTACGCAATTTCACACAATATATATCCCATATTCTTCGCATCGGTTGTCAGTGGTGTGATCATGAATGGGTGGGACTTATGCTGGTATAACCATATCATTCAGGAAGTCAAAAGAGAACACACGCCCGGTATATTTGGCATACAATATTCTCTTATCGGCATACGGGGACTCACTGCTCCTTTCATCGGAGCGATGTTGTATCAGCACATCGGCATGCGTTTGACGCTTTTAACCTCAGGGTGTGTTATTGTAACGGGCGCCGTGTTAATGCTATTCTGCAGGAAAAAAGCCTATACTCCAAATATTCAGGTTGCAACAACGGGTATACGGACTGACTAACACAATCTCATAATTGAATCGGAGACTAACGAAAATGAAACTCACTGAAAACCTCGTCACTTTTCGTTTAAAGTTAAAAAATGCCCCCGGCACATTGGGCATGGCCCTTACTGCCATTGGTAAGTTAGGTGGCAGCATGGGCAATATTCAAATTATAAAAGCTGAAAAAGAATTCAAGGTCAGAGATCTGGCCGTATATGTCAGCACCGACAAACAGGTCAAGGATATTGTGAGCGCCCTTTCGGCCATTGGAAAGGAATTGGTTGAAGTCGTCAGCGTCAAGGACAAGGAAGTTTTGGCAGAAATTACAAATCCAGACAATGAAAAAGGGGTGATTGCCGATGCTATGAAGGGAAAGGATGTTTTCATCGGCGTCTCCGGGCCAAATATGATTACAAAGGACATGGCAAAGACTATGAATAAGGACGCGGCCAAAGCAGTTGCTGATGCCGCCATCAAAAATGGCGTTGCTACCCGACAATTATTTTAAGAAATACATTCCATATCAATTGAGCTATTGGAACTTAAGTCAAATTCGAAAGGTGTTATCTTATTCTTTTTAGCATCACGCAGCAATTTCACTTTTGGTCTGGATAACTGCTGGGTATTTAAAGACATTACAACCCCTGTAAAATCCTTATTTATGCCATTCTTGATTCTCACTTCGGAACCCACGGGATATTTAGGCATTACACCAAGAAAACATTCTACTAATTCTTTATTAAACTGTGTTCCTGAACCGCTCTTTATAAGTTCATATACAAAATCAGGAAGCAAGCCTTTACGATACGGTCTGTCTGAAATACAGGCGTCGTAAAAGTCCGCAATTGCTGCAATCTCCGCAATCAGAATAATTTTTTCCTGATCAGTGTATTTAATCATACCACGGTCAAGCCTGTTATTGCCTCTTAAACCTCGGGGATAACCTTTGCCATCCTGTCTCTCGTGATGTTGATAGGTGATATGTGCAGAAGCGGCTTCTATGTCTCCGATATCCTTTAATAATTCATATCCATAGATAGTATGTAGTTTTACCTGTTCATATTCATCGGGAGTTAATTTGCCGGGCTTATTAATAATTTTTTCGTCGATAAAAATCTTTCCGATGTCGTGAAGAAACTCACCCATAGCAATCTGTTTCAATTTTTCTCTATTAAGGCTTAACCTCTTGCCAAAAATTAAGGCTATTATTGCAGTGTCAATAGAATGTTCGTATGTATAATTGTCAAAACTCTTTATCGAATTTAAACCTGATAAAACATCAGTATTCATAATCTCATCAACAAAAGCGTTCATATCTTTACAGAGTTGTTTAAAGGCGAGATTTTCCTGAAAAGCTCTTTTGATTTTTTGTGTGTTAATACACTTTATAATAGCTTCGGTTGTGTCAGCTTCAATATGTTCTAGAGAGGCTTGTGTTATTGTATATGTTTTAAGAACGTCTTTTGTGGCCATAATACGGATTTTATCAGAAATCGGATCTTCAATAACAACATCTGCCGTCTCCTCATCGTCGATATAAATCTTGAAAAATCCTTTGTTTTTTAACCGGGTAATATGATTTTCTGTTATTATTACCCCTTTATTTAATAACATTTCATAATTGTATCCATAAATGGTCTTACCAAGCACCATACCTGGTTTTACACGATCTATATTTATTCTTCTCATAAATCCCTATCTATAATTTAACAAATACATTCCATATCCATTGTGCTATTGGAACTTAAATCAATTTCTAAAGGTTTTATCTTATTCTTTTTAGCATCACATAACAATTTCACTTTCGGTTTAGATAGTTGTTGAGCATTTAAAGACATCACAACCCCGGTAAAATCCTTATATATACCATTCTTGATTCTCACTTCGGAACCCACAGGATATTTAGGCATTATGCTAAGAAAACATGCCACTAATTCTCTATTAAACTGTGATCCAGAACCTTCCTTTATAAGTTCATATACAAAATCAGGAGACAATCCTTTGCGATACGGCCTGTCTGAAATACAGGCATCGTAAAAGTCTGCAATTGCTGCGATCTCCGCAATCATAATTAATTTGTCCTGCTCGGTATAGCCAATACCACCAATATCAATTTTATTATTGCCTTTCAAGCCACGGGGATAACCTTTACCGTCCTGTCTCTCATGATGTTGAAAAGGAATATGCTTTGAAGCTTCTCCTATATTGCCAATATCCTTGAGCAATTCGTACCCATAGGTAGTGTGCTGCTTTACTTGTTCATACTCTTCCACTGTTAATTTGCCTTGTTTATTAATAATCTTTTCGTCGATGAAAATCTTTCCAATATCGTGAAGAAACTCGCCAATGGCAATTTGTCTCAATTTATCTTTATCAAGAAATAACCTTTTTGCAATGATTATGGATAACACTGCCGTATCAACAGAATGTTCAAAGGTGTAATTATCAAAACTTTTAATCGAATTTAAACCAGACAAAACATTTTCGTTCATAAGTTCATCAACAAATGAATTAATATCTTTACACATTTGTTTAAACGCTTGATTCTCTTGAAAGGCGTTTTTGATCTTTGGTGTATTAATACTTTTGATAATGGATTCGGCTGTATTTGCTTCTATATCTACTATCGCTGACTGTGTTAATTCGTATGTCTTCAGAATGTCCTTTGTAGCCATAATGCGGATTTTATCAGATATTGGATCTTTAATGACAACATCCGCAGTTTCCTCATCATCGATATAAACTTTGACAAATCCTCTTTTTTTCAATCCGTTAATATGACCCTCAACGAGCACTACCCCCCTGTTTAATAATACCTCATAATTATCTCCGTAAACAGTCTTACCAAGTACCATTCCTGGTTCTACATTCTGTATATGCATTCTTCTCATAAATACTTACTTAAGCCTTTATTTTAAAAAGGATACGAAAATATAAATCGGCTTCTATGAGTAACTTTTTCTGTGTATGAAACACAACTTATGCAGATACAGGTGGAAGAAACCTCCGAAACAGTGCGCAAAATAATGCCAATCTATAAGGACTTAGAAATGAAGTTCCATGCCTTCCTGTGCCGCAAAACATTCCATATGATGATAAGACCCATTCAAATTCTCTTTGCAATTTGCCGCAAGGATGTCGATTTGCTCATCAAAATGATCCGGGTCGTGATGAAAGAGCGCCAGCCTGCTCACCCTCCCCTCTTTCGCAAGATTCAGTACTTCGCTGAGAGGGGAATGCCCCCAGCCAATCTTGGTTTTGTATTCCTCATCTGTATATTGTGCGTCATGGATGAGTAAATCAGCGCCGCTAATTAATTTTAAAATCTTTTCTCTGGTATCTGACTTATATTTCAATCTAAAAGTCTTATGCGCCCATGATGGTGCCAGTTCATTATCGGTAAAATAACATATCTTTATCTTTCCAAAAGTTACCACGTATCCCATAGCCTGGCCTGGATGATTGATATACACGGTGTCGACCTCTGACCCGTCAATAATGTTACGTCCTTCCGAGAGTATTTGAAACTTCATGTGGGCCGACAAGGATTGTAATTTAACGGGGAAATATATGCTTTCCATTTGATTCGATATAATTCTGTCAAGCCTTGCCTCTTGCAAATCCATGCCAAGGATAACAATTTCGTTTCCCTCGATATACGAAGGCATGAAAAAAGGCAGGCCCTGGATGTGATCCCAGTGAAAGTGGCTTAGAAATATATGAGCTTTAAGCTTCCTCTCTCCTTTACACAATACGTTCCCAAGTTCTCTGATGCCGGTGCCCGCATCAAAAACAAACAATTGGTTGTTAGGCAGTCGAACTTCCACGCATGGGGTATTTCCACCATATTTTATATACTTTACACCGGGGGTGGGAATGGATCCCCTGACACCCCAGAATTTGACTTTAATTCCAACCTTCAATATACGTCCTATAACATTATTTTTTAGTATTGTCGTCCAGCAGGATGTGCCTTACCCCTATTTCGTACTGTCCCATAAACTCATTTACACGAACCACCTCGACAAAAATTTTTTTATATATCCGGTCGTAGTCCGGAGAAAGGACCAGGACACTTCCTGCCTCTAATTTTTTATTTGTTTTTAAGCGAAGCCCACCCCTGGAAATATCCACAACTGTCCCTTCAAAAGTGGATGCTTCTTGTTTGTCAGCCATTTTAAGTTTACAGGAAAAGATTTCATAAAAGCGTTCCTGTTCCCGTCGTTCCATGAGTATGTAATCTTCTTGATCCGCTTTTTTTTGAGATTTTGCCCCTTCTTCTTTTATCCTCGCAATAAGATTTTCAATGCAACTTCGCGCCTCACGAAGTTCATCCAGAGATAACTCTTCTAATATTTTCAACACCTTTTCTTTAGAAGACATATTCTATTCTTATTGCCATAATTGTAGAGGTTCTACACGCATTCCTTCCGCAATTTTAATAATTATTACAAATTAGAATTAAAAAGACAATCTCTTTTTATTACTCCTGGCAACAACACCCCATAAAATATCATCAAAAAATTTATTTGTGTAATAACCGCTTTTTGTAATAATTACAAAGGTACGATGTAAAAATTACATGATTTCAGATTTAACGACGGCTTTATAACAGCAGAGACAAAAATTCGTTTAATTCTTACTTCATACATCAATTACACTTACAACACTTACCTACCATATCAGATAAATTTGGTACTTCCATTGCTCTTCTTTTACTCGCAGATATTACCTGATTATTTATCTTTCTTTCACAACGATACATGCAGCATGCTGTGCTCTAGGGTTTTCATCTACGGTGAACCTCCCGGTGCCAGGGTGAAAGTCAGAGGTGCAGCTTGCTGCGTTTAACATTTTTCCCGGAATTGTATACTCGAAAAGAAGAATGAGACAGAAAACGGTACTCATAACAGGTGCGACGGGATTTTTAGGAAGTTACATCACCAGAGAACTGTTTGAAGCAGGTTTTCAGTTAAAACTCCTTGTCAGAAAGACAACAACCGGCGCAAAGGAACGGCTTTCTGAGGTGTTTCCGGCGAACTACGAGTTAAAGACACTCCTCAAACGCATTGAAATAATCGAAGGGGACATTTCCGGCAATTATCTCGGTCTGAGCGCGCGGGAGTATTTTAAATTAGCAGGTACAGTGGATGAAGTGTTTCACTGTGCTGAGACAACACAATTGAGAAAAGGGGAAGACGACACCCTTGCCAAGATAAATGTGTTGGGAACGGCGCTCGTGAGCCTGTTCTGCATCACGAAAAGGCACAAGCGGCTTCATTACATCAGTACGGCATATGTTGCAGGAAAGAGGCGCGGCGTGGTGCTGGAAGACGAATTGGAGAAAGGACAGTCATTCAATAATGGCTACGAGAGGTCGAAATACGAAGCAGAGAGGTACCTTGCGGTGTTTCTGGGACAATATCGGCTTCCCTGCACCATCTATCGTCCCGGCATCATCACAGGGGATACGATTACGGGATATACCAGGGAGTGGGAGAATATTTATGTGTTTTGCAGGGAGTTGAATCGTCTGAATGCCCACGGAATGGCCAAAGGCAGAAATCCTTTTCTCTTTCCGCTGAGAATTCCTGGGGATAAGTACAGTACCGTGAATCTGGTGCCTGTGGACTATGCGGCGCGTGCGATAGCAGCCATCTCCATAAAGGCAGAAAGTATCAACAAGACGTTTCATATTGTCAATCCATCGCCTCCGACCCTGGGGGAACTTGCGGTATGGCTCATGGTTGCAACGGGCAATCATCGGATAAAAGTAGTGCCTCTGCATGAATTCAACATGCAGCCACAGACCAGGGAAGAGCTGCTATTGGCACGGAAGACGGCGATATTCCAGCCCTATATGTTCGGAGAGGCATGTTTTGATTCCACGAATACAAGAACCCTGTTGAGCGGTACGGGAATCGAGTGTCCGATAATCACGGATGATTTGATCTGCAAGTTTAATAAGTATGCACTTGAAATGAACTGGGGCAAGAAGGGGCAAATTGCAAAAAAGATTGAGAAATTAGATAGCGGGTTTAAATATTTCTATACCAATTTGAACACCACGATCATGTGAACAAAAGGCCGGAAATATCCGGAGATATTACCCCCGGCATTAAGAATGAATGACTTGATTAACTAAAAAAACAATTGGATATTTAGAATATTTAAGGTATTGTATCTGCGAATTAAAAGGACAATAGAGCAGGTTTCATATAAAATTTCACATTTTAACCGGTCATAATAATAGAATGTTTAGTTTCACTGATACTAAAAAACTCGATAAGCTTTATCAGGAACGAGATTGGAACGGCATTATTGAAATTGCCGAACGTCATTTCAAGGATGATGTAATAAACGTAAAGGTCTTAAACGACCTTGCTGTCGCTTATAAGAAAATAGGCAGAGACAGCGACGCATTTCTCGTCTGCCAGAAAATATACGAAAACTATCCCATAACTGATATTTTGAAGGAAAGTGTCAACACCGGTATACGGTACATGAGGTACCACCTCGTCATGGGCGAATTATTGTATTTACGGGGAGAATATGAAGAGGCATTACACATCCTCAATCAATTAAAACTCATTGGAAGCCATTTCTCAGATAAATTCTATATACTCGCTAAAATTTATATCAAAAAGGGATTTGTTGATAAGGCATTGGATGAATACAGAAACCTGTTCCATCTCTGTCCACACCGTCATACGACGGCGCTTAAGGGATTTGTTGAAATTATTGAATTGGACCCGCTCAATGAATCTGCTTATAAATATCTTTACGAGGCATATAAGAAAAAAGGGATACTGGACAAAGCGATTGCGGAATACGAAGCCACCTCCCGGCTTAACGATAATTCCATGAATAAATATATTTTAGGGCATCTCTACTATTATGCAGGAAGAATCAAAGACAGCATTGCATATTTTAATAAGTTTCTTACACTACCGCCAAACGATACTAATATACAATTTTTCCTTGCTTATATTTATTCTGAAAATAATGAAGTGGAACGCGCCGTGGGTATTTTTCAGGATTTAATTATAAAAGACCCCTCGAAACTGAGGGTTGCTATCTCACACCTTGATAAATTACTCATGCACAAATTAGATGAAAAGCAGACATCGTGCCTCCTGAACGCACTGTGCGAATTCTGCGCACAAGCAATGGCAACGGACATCCCATTAGCAGAAAATGTTTTGGTAAAAATCATAAAGCTAAAACCAAATGACGGCATCTACCAAACCAAATTGGAAACCTTGCTCGACAGGGCAGCGGAGCAGTATATCAAGGGAGGCCAGGTCGATATAGCATATGAAAGGCTGCAAAAACTGATACATTTAAGACCTGATAATTTGAATTATGCAAAACGTTATAAAGAGGCGCATAAAATAATTATCGAACCAAAGATTAAAAATCTTGAGAAAATTTTGTCGAACATAAATCTTCCGGAAGGAGAGGCCAACAGGATTCGATATGAACTTGCAACCCTTTACGAAGAAAAAGAGGACGATAAGGCGCTGTCACTGCTCCAAACGATCGAACGGGTTCCATCCGAATACCAGCTTGATACCCAGATCAGGCTTGGAAAATATTTTTTCAAAAAAGGCACACGGAACATTGCAGAGGAATATTTCAACAAGGTAATTGAAGCCGCCATGCCTATGGATAAAAAAGTGGATTCCCTCTATCAAATAGGCGCTGCATTTGAAGAACACGACATTCCTGAGAAGGCGCTCGACATTTACAAAAAAATAATATCTTTTGACATCGGTTACAAGGATATCGCGAAACGGCTTGAAATTATTACCCAAAGACTCAAAATGAAAGAGACTATGAGCGCATCTGAACTTGTGCTCGAAGATCGATATGAAGACATACAGCTTATCGGACAGGGGAGTATAGGCGTAGTCTACAAGGCGGTGGATAAAATCCTTAAAAGAAAAGTAGCTTTAAAGGTTATCAAAGATGCTTACAAAAATAATAAAGATGCCGTTGAACGTTTTGTTCGTGAAGCCCAATCAGTCAGTCTTTTTAAACATCCCGGTTTTATTACCATATACGATATCAATATCAATAAGCAGTTCTTCATTGTAATGGATTATGTCGAGGGGGAAGACCTCCAGCTTCTTATGAAAAAAGGGGCGTTACCCCTGAAAGACGCCGTTCAAATTGCAATCAATATATGCGATGCCTTAAGTTGCGCTCATCAAAACGGGGTTGTTCATCGTGACATCAAACCCGGTAATATACTTGTCATGAAGGATCTGCGAATAAAAATATCCGATTTTGGACTTACCCAATTAATGACGCCTTCGGTAGTGGGACAACCGGGACAGTCATTAGTCGCGCCGGTGTATTTGTCCCCGGAACAAATCAGGGGAGAAACATTGGACTATCGCAGCGATATCTATTCCTATGGCATTATCCTTTACGAAATGCTCACGGGAAAGACCCCGTTTCATGAAGGCGACATCGCCTATCGCCACATCAATGAAGAACCCGTTCCTCCCGCATCGCTCAATTCCAAAATCCCCCGATGGCTTGAGAATATCGTCCTCAAATGTATCAGGAAAAAACCTGAGGATAGATATCAACAAACCGACCATCTCCTCAAGGAAATGAAATCCTATTCCAAATTCATCCTGGATTCTTAACAGTAAACAACGTTACCATTCATTTTATTTACAGAGCATTTCCGCCACGGCGACCTCTCCATACGTGCCGGCCAAAAAGGTGGTTCATGGCGGAAGACACCGTCATAGCCATATAAAGTGTGCCGGCAATGGGTAGCGTTAACGCCCGACTCCTGCCCAGCCCGAAAAACCGGATTGTGGGTATGTACGTGCCCGCCATCAACAAGAGTGTAGCAGACGATATTATGGGCGCAGCCGGAGACACAGTTTGGCCAATGAATGCACAAATACCTGCCATCGGCGCTATGAACAGAATGGACATCCCCAGCACCGTTCCAATCAGAGCCAGCCATGAACACCGCAACTGTGTAAACGCACTGCGGGCAACCATGTTCCAGACATCGGAAAGCCGGCGATAAGGACGAATGCTTACAACGGACTTTGTCAATAAGAGCGAAAGAGGCAGACCTGCCCGCTTGATGCGCCTGGCAAGCGCAAGGTCATCTATCAACGCATTGCGATGTCCTGCGAGACCCCCTATTGCATCAAGTGCACGACGGGAGATAAGCACACATCCGCCGGCAGCCGCGGATATTTTGGAACGTATATCCCTTACCTTCCCGAATGGATACATAAAGTGGAAGAAGTAGACAAATGACGGAATTAGCAGTCGCGCCCACATCCCCTCCGTATCAAGGAGCGCCATGAGAGAAATCATTTCCCGTTGCTCAACGATTGCCTTTGTCACCAGCCCACGCCATAGATTTGGGCAATGGCGTATATCGGCATCGGTAAATAACAGCCATTCTCCGGTTGAAACGTTAATCCCCTGCTGGAGCGCCCATAGTTTGCCTGTCCAGCCGGGCGGAGGCGGCGTTCCTTTGATAATGCGGATGGTACGACTGAAGCGTGAGGAAATACTATGAGCGCATTTCTCCGTACCGTCAGTTGATTCATCGTCTATCAATATAATTTCCGATTCAGGGCAGTCCTGGTCGAGCCATGAGGGTAATGTCAACGGGAGTGAGTCGCTTTCGTTGCGCGCCGGGACAATAACGGATAAGCTCGGCAATTGGGAATGAGGAATTTGTGAATCGTCGCAAGCTTCCCAACGTTCCGACATGCGCCAGCGTACAGGCATGAAAAGCAGCGCAAGCCAGAAGAATGCAGAAACTGAACACACGGAGAGCAAAATCAAATCAATCATACCTGAAATATTCAGTGTTCATCCAAAAGTTTCTTTATCTGGTTCATATCATTCGCAGGAGCCTTGCAGGCATAATTTTCACAGATATAAGCCGTTGCCTTGCCGTCTATCGCCATCTGCTCCTTGACGAACCCGGTAATTTCTTCGATAGATTTATCTTTTTCAGGATGTAATATTACGACCTTGCCGGGCAGGAATCTCTTTCTTATTTCCGTTAGTATCTGCTTTGTATCTTCAGCGCCAGGCTCACCTGCAATGACAATCTCCTTCGTGGGACCAAAGGCAAAGTCAAGGGCACAGAGAAATTGAGTATAACCGGAGGGATAATTGTTTACCGTTTCTGCAAAGGTTCTCATAATTTGCCCGGAAATGTTTGTCAGATCAAGGTTCCCGATCATACGGCTTAATCGCAAAATATTCATGAGAGCGACTGAATTCCCGGAAGGTGTCGCTCCGTCATATATCTCCTTGGTCTGCGCAATGAGTTGCTCATTCCTCTTGCCGCTAAAAAAGAAGCCACCCCCCTTTTCATCCCAAAAATCGTCGATCATGAGCTTATTAAGTTCCAAAGCTATTTTAAGGTATTTCACCTCAAAGGTAGCCTCGTAGAGATATATCAAGCCCCAGACAAAATAAGCATAGTCATCCAGATGTCCTTGAATAGCCGCCTCACCTAACCGGTATCGTTTCAGCAGCGAACCATCCTTCAGCCGTAATGTGCTTAAGATAAAATCCGCCGCACGCATCGCTGCCTGCGCATACTTTGGCTCATTGAGCGCCTGGGCGCCCTTTGCCAGCGCTGCAATCATCAATCCGTTCCAGGAGGTAAGTATTTTATCGTCCTTGTGAGGCCGGATGCGTTTCTCACGGACAGTAAAGAGTTTTGCCCTGGCCTTGCTGAGCATTTCCCGGAGGTCT
>VGXX01000039.1 GCA_016873155.1 Planctomycetota bacterium
GTTCTTCCATAGTTTTTGCAATGTGCTGCCAGTCGAATTCCTTTTCTGCCCTGCTTCTGCCTGCCATTCCAAGACGATTGGCAAAATTTTTGTCCGCCAGGATGCGCTCTATGGCGTGGGCAATCTCACCTTCGCTCCTGGGGTCAACCATGAGACCTGTTATGCCATCAATAACTGCTTCACTACTTCCGCCAGAATTGCCTGCAATTGAAGGCTTGCCGCATGCGCTGGCTTCAAGAAATACGACGCCAAAGCCTTCGTAATCACCCTTTAGCTGGTCGTGTGATTCCGTTTCACGGTTGGGGAGTACAAAGACATCGCAGAGATTATAATAGTCGGGCAATGATTCGTCCGCTACAAATCCGGTAAAAATAACCTGGTTGCTGAGGTTCAGGCTCTCAGCAAGATTTTTGAGTCGTTGTTCTTCCCGTCCTTTGCCCACAATCATATATACCACGTTAGGAAATTGTTTTACGACATGAGCCATGGCACGGATAACCATATCGTGCCCCTTGCGTTCGTCCAACCTTCCAACCGTAGTAATAACCTGTTTCTCCTGTAAGCAGTATTTTTCTATAAGATGTTGTGATTTGTCCTGAGGTTGAAAAAATATACTGTCAACACCTGGTATAATTTTTATCATCTTTTCCTGTGGAATACCCCATCGTTTATACTCGTGCATGGTAAATTCACTGTTCGGAACAAGTTCCTCAGCCTCTTCTATGACCTTCTTCATGAGCCATGACATCACCCGTGAATTGCCGAAACGGAGAGTTTCCGAGCCATAGACGTACACGTTGTATTTTATTCCAAACAGTTTTTTGCAGATAAGCCCAGCTGGTCCAACAGAGAGTATCTGGCCGCAGTGTAATTTACCGATATTATACTTTTTTGCGTAGCAGAGTGCATAAAAAGTATTGAATATCATTTTTATAAGTTTGGCCTTGCCGGATTCGCCGGTAGGGATTCTTTTTCGAATGATGTGAAATGGCTCTCTTTTGTCGAACTCATCGCATCCAAACACTTTTGGCGCTAATATCATAATCCTGTCGGGTGGAAGTTGTTTCCAGATTTGATAAAAGACCGTTGAGATGCCGCTCACAATGGGCGGGAAGTCATTGGTAATCAGCAGGCTGATTTTTTTTGAACTTGGAGGTTTGATGTTCATTCGGACTATTTAATGCTGGCTTCAAATAAGAATTATTGGTTCAATTATAGCGGTGTTCCCGATAATTAACAATCCCTTTCTTGATATGAGAAATATAGAAATTTTTATTGCCTTTTGCCATAAACTTTTTACAATTACCGCATCATTCCATGTAAAACCTAAGCTCAAAAATAGATGTGAGTAAAAAAGTGCGGGAAAGGGATATACTGTGTTTGAACGGATTCTTGACAGACTCAAGACAGCCACATTCTGGCGTCTCGTATGGTTTTCTGTGATTTTGTCAGAGTTGCTCACTGCTATAATCGTTCTTCCCATGAGTATTTTATTCCGTGACGGGATTGCCGCCGATTATTTGATTACTGGCAGTGTTGCCGCATTTTTTGTTTCTTTAATCGTGGTATTTATCCTTGTGCTGTTAATAAAGGAATTACGGAAAGACGAGAAGTTATTGAGCGAACAGAACCAAAGGATTTATGACCTCTCAATACGAGATTATCTCACGGACGTTTTTAACTGCAGGTATTTTTACGAAAGACTCGAAGAAGAGATGAAGAGGGCGGAACGCTATCAAAGCTCATTTTCTTTGATAATGTTAGACATAGATTATTTTAAGCGGTATAACGATGTTCACGGCCATCAGGCAGGAGATCGTGTCTTGCGGGATATTGCATTGTTTTTGAAGAAAAATATCAGGGAACAGGATGTAATCGCACGATATGGAGGCGAGGAATTTTCGGTAATACTTCCTGAAACGGGAAAGCAGGTAGCTAGGGGGCTTGCAGAGAGGTTGCGGATGTCTTTGCCATCCCAGTCATTCACGCCCAATGGAGCGCAATCAGATGGCAATTTGACTATAAGCCTTGGGATTGCAACATATCCAGAAGATGCGGAATCTATAGAGGATCTTGTAAAAGTAGCAGATCATGCTTTATACAGGGCTAAGGGAAATGGAAGGAACAGGGTTATGATAGCTGGTGAGTAAAGCAGCGTATATATCCTTTGTTTTTTCCACTTGGCCAGTACTGAAGGAGTAATCATTGTTTTATGCTATTGGATTTGTAGTCTGCCAACCCAGCCCTATAGCCGCTTATGCCCCAAACTATGATCAGAGGATTCAATCTCTTACAGGCAGAGAGTAGTAAACGGATAAAACTCGAAACGATGAACACGGGCATCAAGGAACGGCTAAAATTTTTTAGGAAAAAAAGCATATTGTTGTGTTCGTACCAGTAAAACCACTGTTTGTAATTCTCAGCGCGGCAGCCGCCCTTGATGTCTTTTAAATGGATAAGTTCTGCCTTTGGATCAAAAACGATCTTATATCCGGCTTTGCGAATGCGTAAGCAGAGGTCGGTCTCTTCAAGATGTGCGCTTCCGCCAAAACGTTCATCGAATCCCCCGGCTTTTATGAGGGCTTCTTTCCTGAATGACATATTACAGCCCTGTACATGGTCAATATATGCTCTCTCGGCTGCATCGAAGTTGTCGATAAGGTGTGCGTCCCACCATCGAACTTTTCCAATTGTCTTGTTATGGTTTGAATAATCGTGAGACTGATTTCCATTTAGTATAATGCGTCCGCCAACACCTCCTACATCTTTTTCCTGATAGTTCTGAAGGTGATTTTCTATAAAATTGGGGCCGGGGATGACGTCGTCATCGCAGAAGATGACAATTTCGCCAAGCGCCTGCCTTAGCCCATAATTCCGTGCGTGTGGCAGTCCCTTTACGAATATTTTGTAATAGTGTATCTGTGTGCTGTGGTTTTTGGTGATTTCCATGAGTTCACTGCACACTTCGTCGCTCTGGTCTACCACAACAATTTCTCCATTTGAGGGTAGTTGCCTAATAAGGTTTCTAAGGGTATTACAGAGTAATTTTCCACGGTTGTATGTGGGAATTATTATGGAGGTCTTTATCACAAGAATAGGTTTCAATGTTTCTCAATCTAAAAAGCCAAGCTAATATCGAATTATATAATAAACAATTTTCACATATTCGGACAGAATATATCTGATTTCACCCGGCGACCACAAGCCGCCTGATAAGAATTCACCATTATCTGCAGGGCTAAAAGCCAAAGAGACAGGGGTGTCTTTGAAAACCTTTTTGAATATCATGGAGACGCGCCGCATGTGAAATGGATCGCTTACAATGATGGCTGAATGGATGCCCATTTTAAGCAGGTCTTCTTTTGCATATTTAGCGTCCTCATAGGTGTTTTGTGATCGTTCTTCTAAAAAGAGAATGTCTTCAGGAATACCGTACAATTCTGCCAGCATCCCGGCAAATCGTGGTTCTGTCAGCTTGATATCCTTGAATCTAAACTTTCTGCCGTCGAATTCCATCTCCTGCCCGGTAAGGATGATTATAGGTGCAAGGCCTTTTTCGTAAAGTTTTACCGCATGGATAACTCTCGGGACGCCCAATCCCCCGCCCAGTACCACTATCGCATCGCTTGGTTTCTGGGTATCGGGTACGGTGAGGAATCTGGCAATTGGTTCGAGAAGGACAAGGTAAATAAACGCAACCAAAAGCATTGCCGCAGAAAAAAGGAATTTTTTAGAAGAAAGTTTTTTCATAAAAATAAGATGGAAAAATACCGGCATTAATGGTTGCTACTGCTCATGAACAGTGTATCAGAAACCCCCCGGCGCTTCAATTGGCAAAAATATCGTGCGAGTTTTGTTGAAAATTCATCTTGTTTCGTGTATATATAATACGTTTTCCACACTGTCATGACATCAAGGTTAGCGCTCTAAAATATTTAACTGTCCAGGCTCGTATGGAACTGACTGATAAATTTTCAAAAATCGATATTGAGAGAGAAATTGTTTCTCATATTCAAATCTACTTGATGAACCTTTTGAATACCCAGGACATCGTATATAATGTGGACAGCGAGGTAGTCAATGAGGTTAATTCTTCCCCATATTGCAAGACCCTCCGTTTTGTCAGCGAGCGAAAAGACCTGTGCCATGCGTATAGCAGGGAATTGTCAAAGAGCGCTATTTATTATAAAAAACCATTTGAGGATATATGCCCCGGCGGTCTGACGCTCCTTTCACTGCCGGTATTCCTTGATGAACATACCGTGGTTGGCGCGCATTCCGTGGTGATTTCCAATACCCCCCGCTCAAAATTCAGTGTCTATGATATTGCTTCGCAATTTAATATTGACGCCCATATCCTGTGGGATGCAGTAAAAAAAACGCCTCTTGTGCCAAAGCCGATCTTGAAAATTGCAAGGGAGCAGGTGATTTCAGCAACTGAGTTAATGTCAAAAGTTCTCGCCCGCATTTACACCCTGAAGCAAAGCGAAGCGACAATGGCGAAAAAATATCACGCAATTGAGGAAATTTTCAAAAGTCACAGTATAAGTAAGTAGTCGGTTTTGTTAAATTTATAGCTTGAAATTTTCACGATAAATGCTAAACTTTAACTAATTTGTTTTTCGGCGCATTATCGTACGACACTTTTATAGATTTACGTTGATTACTGCCCTGCCTTAACAAATATGGGAGGATGTGCATTATGAGAAGTATTGCATTACTGAACCAGAAAGGAGGTGTCGGCAAGACCACGACGACAGCAAACCTGGGCGCCTGTCTTGCGATGCTTGGGAAAAAGGTACTCGTTATTGATATGGATCCACAAGCCAATTTAAGTGTGCATCTTGGGGTAGATATCCACAGTCTAAAATATTCTGTGTACGATATTATCAGGGGTGTGTGTAAGCCTGATGCGGTGATTTTAAGCACCAAGGTACATGGTCTTGATATTATTCCCTCGAATATCGACTTGTCTGGGGCAGAAATTGAACTGGTGGGTGTGGTGGGGCGCGAGACTGTATTAAAGGAATATTTGGGTGACATGCTCGAACGGTATGATTATGTCCTGATTGATTGCCCTCCCTCCCTCGGTTTGTTAACCCTGAACGTATTGACATTGGTGCATGAAATATTTATCCCATTGCAGACGGAATTTTTCGCATTGCAGGGGGTAAGTAAATTATTAGATACGCATGAAGTTGTCCGGAAACGATTGAATAAGGATTTGGAGATTACGGGAATTATCTTTTGTATGTATACCAGCCGTACCCGTCTTTGCAAGGAGGTTATCGAAAAAGTTAAGGAGTATTTTGCAAAGGATCAGGTATTTGATACCGTTATCAGAAAGAATGTAAAACTTTCGGAATCACCGAGCCATGGTAAGCCGGTTGTTTCGTATGCGCCCGGGTCGCATGGTTCTGAAGACTATATGTCTCTTGCAAAGGAAGTCTTGCAGCAGGAAAACAGCAAAAAGTATTAATGTGTTGAAAATATAAGTTATAAATCTGTTGGGAGGAAATATGGGTAAGGAAAGTGCGCTTGGACAGGATCCCTTGCGTTGGATGAAGATAGCAAAGGAAAACAAAAAATCATTATTGCCGGAAGATGCGAATGCAGCGGGTCAGAATGACGAAAAGGCCGAACAGCAAACAGGTATCCAGGCAACGCCTAAACAAATACCACTTCCTAGAGATAATGGTGAGACTCAGCTTGTATCAAAGGCGACACTACTACCCGATAATAGAACGGATAACCCTGCAGCGCCTAAACCCAGGGTTGTGATTGGACGTTTGTATGAAAAACCATCTCCAGAAAAGACAAAATCAGTCCAGCGTAACGAGGGTGAGATTCAGGAGACAAGGCGTTCCGTCGAACCGTCAATTCCTGTATCCAGGACCATACAACCAATTAATAGAATAGCGTCGGAAATAAATCGTGTCCCTGCCTCCGCCGCCGCAAGCCAATTTTCCACGTATATTATTGTCGGCTATACGGCGCTTTTGCTTATTTTGGGGTACTTTGTTTACAGTGATCTTTCTAAACGGACGAACAGGATCGAGGCAAAGATTATGGCCATCGAGAAAGTCCTGCGAGAAAAGCAGTAGCTGCGTTGAATTATATTCCTGCGGCAGGTTCAACCGTAAAAATAATTTTGATGTGAGTTGTTCGTGGTTGGTTTTCCGAAGACATCTTAATATTTGATCGTGGCATGTTCGCCGCGAAATATCTTTATTTCCCCATTTTCTAGCTTCATCATCAGGCCTCCGTTATTGGATATATCGATGACCTTCCCTGTATATTCCTTTCCGCAGTCAGTAAGGGTTAATTTCTCTCCGATAGTGACGCAATATTCCCTCCATCTGTCGGTAATATATCTATAGTGATCATTTTTTAAAATTGAATACCACTTGTCTATGTCCTGGAGCAGCGCCCTTGCTAGGAGAATGCGGTTTATAGGTTCTTTGTTTTCGATAGCGAGAGAGGTTGCCGGTAGACGGGTCTGTCCCGGAAAGTCTTCTTCGGTGAGATTGACATTTATTCCTATGCCAATCAGAAATATTGGTTGTTTCTTTAAGCCCTTTTCAAACTCTACTAATACGCCGCCTACTTTTTTCCCTCCGATCAGGATGTCATTCGGCCATTTAATTTCTGCGGGAAGTTGTAAGGTCTCGCGGATCGTTTCTGTAATTGACACCGCCATAGTGCCTGTTAACAAACACAGGTGATCGGGTTGTATGTTGTGTTTTAACAAAAGTGTAAAAAGTAATCCCTTGTATTTAGGACAAGACCATGAGTGATCGGAACGCCCCCTGCCTTTCGTTTGCTCTTCCGCAAAAATTACGGTGCCGTTCTTAAAGCAGGTATGCGCAAGTTTCTTGGCGGTGTCCATCGTTGACGTTGTCCGTTCGAGGATAATCACGTTATTTCCCATGACCTTCGTTTTTAATTCCCGTGTGATTTCCTCCGCAATTAAACGATTGTGTGAATTTAATATGTGCGCATCTTGTAAAGAATGGTTAATTTGATGTTTTACCGTTGTATTGGGTTCTAATGAACGTCCTGGCTGCTCTCTCTGCAGTGTGGTTGTACTATTGAGTTTGTGTAAACTGTGAGGTGGGTTTTTCTCTGTTGTTGCCTTTGTCATATAGTATGCTTGAAAAGATAAATTTGTGCGATAGACATTTGTTGTGTAAATATATGTCATAAGTAATTTAAAAGTCAACATCAAAAGGAGAAATCATTTTCATTTAGGGTGTAATATGTTTTTAATAAAAAAACACAAGATATCTGCCAGTATGGCAGGTGTGGTCTATGACAGAATTTTTGTGCTGTCACAATGGCATACAGATATAAACAATGTGAGGGCAATCTTAATAGATATAATAATCTTAAGGTAGTTAATTTCAATTGGTTAAGGTGTTTTGGTGTTCAGTAATTTACTACGGCATTATGTTTGCTCATTGTACCAAGTCAATTAATTTTATGATATTTATATTTATTTTGTTATTCAGGTAAACATAAGTTTTGAAAGGAGGTATTCAATGGCGAAGCAACTAGCCTTTAATGAAGAGGCAAGGGCCGCTATTGCTCGAGGCGTTACAAAACTTGCCAGGGCGGTTAAGGTTACTCTAGGTCCCAGAGGAAGGAATGCTGTATTGGATAAGGGGTATGGGAGTCCTACGGTGACAAAGGATGGCGTGTCAGTGGCTGAGGAAATTGAACTGAAAGACCCTTATGAAAATACGGGGGCAAAGTTGGTGCGGGAGGCGGCATCCAAGACCAGTGATGTTGCGGGTGACGGTACGACCACGGCCACAGTTCTTACCGAGGCGATATTCCTGGAGGGATTGAAGTGTGTGACGTCAGGCGCTGATCCCATGGCGCTTAACAGGGGTATGCGCAAGGCCATGGATAAGGTTGTGGAAAAGCTGAAAGAGACAAGCAAGAAAATCAAGAACCAGGCAGAGATTGCAAGCATTGGGTCTATTGCGGCGAACAACGACCCCGAAATCGGAAAAATGATTGCCGATGCGATGGATAAGGTCGGGAAGGACGGCGTTATCACCGTTGAAGAGGGAAAGGGTCTCGAAACGAGCGTAGAAGTAGTAGAGGGTATGCAATTTGACCGCGGTTATCTCTCTCCTCATTTTGTCACGAATCCCGATTCAATGGAGGTTGAATTCAAAGACCCTTACATCTTTATTTATGAAGATAAGATATCTTCCATCAAGGGATTGGTTCCGATACTTGAAAAGATAGCAAAGACGGGTAAACCCCTTTTGGTTATTGCGGAAGACGTAGAGGGTGAGGCATTGGCCACGCTCGTTGTCAATAAACTACGGGGTACCATTAGCTGTGCGGCAATAAAGGCTCCCGGCTATGGCGATCGCAGAAAGGCAATGCTTGATGATATTGCGATTCTTACGGATGGTAAGGCGATATTTAAAGACCTCGGAATTCAGTTGGAAAGCATAGATATCCGCGATTTGGGAAGGGCAAAGAAGGTAACCATTGATGCAGATAATACAACGATCATTCAGGGCGCAGGCAGTTCCGATACCATTTCCGGACGTATCAAACAAATCCGCAATGAAATTGGAATTACAACGTCGGATTATGACAGGGAGAAGTTGCAGGAAAGGCTTGCAAAACTTGCAGGAGGCGTTGCTCAGATATTCGTTGGAGCAGCCACAGAAAGCGAAATGAAGGAAAAGAAGGCCAGGGTTGAAGATGCGTTGCACGCCACAAGGGCGGCGGTTGAAGAGGGTATCTTACCCGGAGGCGGTGTTGCCTTGTTAAGGGCGGCAGAGGCATTGAACGACCTCAAACTGAAAGGTGATGAGGCTATGGGTGTTGATATCGTAAGCAAAGCTTTGTCCGCTCCTGCAAAGCAGATATTTAAAAATGCAGGCCTGGAGGGGTCTGTAGTTGTTCGTAAGATATTAGAATCCAAGGATAAGGCATTTGGCTATGATGCAGAGAAGGAAACATACTGCAATCTGCTGGATGCAGGCGTTATCGATCCTACAAAGGTAGCAAGGAGTGCATTGCAGAATGCCGTGAGTATTGCCGGAATCCTCTTAACCACAGAATGTATCATTACCGATATCCCTAAAAAGGATGATGAAAAGATGCCGGGAGGCATGGGCGGTATGGGTGGCATGGGTGGAATGGGTGGCATGGGAGGTATGGGTGGAATGGGCGGCATGGGAATGTAATTCAATAATTTATCATATAAATTTTAACACGAAGAATTTTATTGTTTATTTTTCTTGAGGAGGTAATACGAAAATGATTAGACCATTAGATGACAGGGTGGTAATTGAACCTATGGAAGCTGAAGAAAAGACGCAGGGTGGAATTGTGCTGCCTGATACTGCGAAGGAAAAGCCCATGAAGGGAAAGATTCTCGCTGTTGGCGATGGGAAAATGCTGGAAAGCGGGAAAAGGGCCGAGCTTTTGGTAAAAAAGGGAGATAAAGTCCTTTATGGAAAGTACGCCGGGACCGAGATTACTATTGATGGTAAAGAATATCTGGTTATGAGAGAAAGCGATATTTTAGCCAAGATTGAGTAATAGCGATCAGACACTTAAAGTTTTTTGATGATTTAAATTTTTTGGAGGTTTTAAAATGGCAGCAAAACAGCTAATTTATGAGGAAGATGCCAGAAAGTTGCTCCAAAAAGGGATTAAGCAGCTAGCGGATACCGTTCGAGTAACCATGGGCCCTACGGGGAGAAATGTGATCCTGGAAAAAGGATTTGGTTCGCCTTCGGTTACAAAGGATGGTGTCACGGTAGCCAAGGAAATTGAATTGAAAAATCCCTTTGAAAATATGGGGGCAAAGATGGTGTGTGAAGTTGCGTCAAAAACGAGCGATGTTGCCGGAGACGGCACCACAACGGCCACCATCTTCGCAGAAGCTATCTTTAATGAAGGATTGAAGAACGTAGTGGCAGGCGCAAACCCGATGGCGATCAAAAGGGGCATTGATAAGGCGGTAGAAATTGTAGTTGCAGAAATTAAGAAATTAAGTAAGCCCGTGAAGGGGCGCGCCGAGATTGCCCAGGTGGGAACTATTTCTGCCAATAACGATACGTCTATCGGAAACCTGTTGGCAGACGCTATGGAGAAGGTCGGTAAGGATGGGGTTATTACCGTAGAAGAAGCGAAGGGAATTGAGACTGTTTTGACGGTTGTAGAAGGTATGCAATTCGATAAAGGCTATCTTTCTCCCTATTTTATTACCGATGCGCAGAATATGCAGGTAGTTCTTGAGGATGCCTACATATTGATTCATGAAAAAAAGATATCGAGCATGAAAGATATTCTCCCCTTATTGGAAAAAATTGCCGGCAGCGGAAAGCCTTTGTTGATTATTTCCGAGGATGTTGATGGTGAAGCCCTGGCTACCCTGGTGGTTAACAAACTCCGTGGCGTGTTGAGTTGCGCGGCCGTTAAAGCCCCGGGTTTCGGGGATCGCAGAAAGGCGATGCTGGAAGATATTGCCGTATTAACGAAGGGACGCGCCATTACCGAGGAGTTGGGAATAAAGCTTGAAAATATGGGAATAGAAGACCTTGGCCGTGCAAAACGGATTACCATTGATAAAGAGAATACAACGATTATCCAGGGTGCGGGAAAGAAGGCGGATATACAGGCGAGAATCAATCAAATCAAAAATCAGATCGAGCAAACCACTTCCAATTACGACAAAGAAAAGCTTAGTGAAAGGCTTGCAAAATTAGCCGGTGGTGTGGCGGTTGTCCATGTAGGCGCTGCAACTGAGGCCGAGATGAACGAGAAGAAGGCGAGGGTGGAAGATGCGCTGCATGCCACCCGTGCCGCAGTCGAAGAAGGGATTGTGCCGGGAGGCGGTGTCGTGTTCGTCCGTGCAATACCCGTTCTCGACGAAGCGCGTAAAAAATTCAAGGGTGACGAAAAGGTTGGTGTGGATATTATAGCAAAAGTGCTTGAGTATCCGCTGCGTCAAATTGCCTCCAATTCCGGAGCTGATGGCTCGGTAGTCCTTGAAGAGGTAAAAGAGCTGTCGACCAATATGGGGTATGACGCCAATACAGGAAATTGTGTGGATATGTTTGATGCTGGCATAGTGGACCCCGCAAAGGTATCCCGGGTTGCCTTACAAAATGCCGCCAGTGTTGCGGGTCTCTTAATAACCACAGAAACCATGATTACCGAACTGAAGGAAGATGAAGAGGAAAAAGAGATCGAAGGCAGTATCCATTAATCAGGCATTTATTAAAAATTTACATAACGAGTAAAAGTAAAAAGGCTGCGATGAGTAGCCTTTTTGCTTTTATACACTCAAAAATGTTATTTCAAAAAACAACGGGCTGTTTTTGTCGTTATTTCGGGTGTATTTAAAACACCCTTGATTTTGTGTTGTTTTATATACTATAATTTTAACGTTAATAAAATCGGGGACTCATAGTATCTTTTTATAAAATAATAACTTAATATAAAGACGATATACATGGAAGAAGATTTTTACAAAGTGTTGGGTGTCGATAAAACCGCTAGCGGGGAAGATATTAAAAAGGCATATCGTAAGATGGCCATGAAATACCATCCGGACAGGAACCCTGGAAATAAAGAGGCGGAACAGATATTTAAAAAAGCCGCCGAGGCATATGGTGTACTGAGTGATTCCGATAAAAGAAGACGGTATGATCAATATGGAGTGGACGGCCTGAGAGGCACAGAGGCTCCCGGATACAGCACCTTTGAAGATATTTTTGACGCCTTTGGAGATATTTTTGGCGGCGGCAGTATCTTTGAAGACTTCTTTGGCGGAGGAAGGGGTCGCGGCAGGGCAGGCCGTCGGGGGGCGAGCCTGAAGTGTGATATTGAGATCGATTTTAAAGAAGTGGCTGTCGGTGTTGAGAAAAAGATTGAACTGACTCGTAGAGAAGTGTGTGATACGTGTCGCGGGACCGGCGCCCGGGAGGGTACTTTGCCGGTAAACTGCCCGTATTGCAAAGGCAGAGGGGAGGTGCAGCAGTCGCAGGGGTTCTTTACGCTCCGTACTGCGTGTCCTAAATGTCACGGTAATGGCAAGATTATAGAGTCCCCGTGCGCGAAATGCGGAGGCTCCGGCCGCTATCCCAAAAAGTCAATCATTTCTATTCAGATTCCAGCCGGTGTTGAAGACGGGACTCGTCTGAGGTTGACCGGACAGGGAGAGCCGGGTGAAAGCGGCGCGGCTCCGGGAGATTTGTATTGTGACATCCATGTTATTCCTCATCCTATGTTTAAAAGGCAGGGGAACGATGTTCTCTGTGAGGTTCCGATTACTTTTGCACAGGCAGCCCTGGGTTGTACCATTGATGTCCCTACCCTTACGGGGAGGATGATTCAGGTAAAGATACCGAAAGGGACCCAGAACAGCGAAGTTGTTCCGATTCGTGGAGAAGGATTTCCTAATGTACACGGATATGGGAAGGGCAATCTCCTGGTGCAGGTGATTGCTGAAGTTCCAACGAAGATGACCTCCAGACAGGAAGAATTGCTCCGTGAGTTTGCGGAACTGGAGAAGAAAAATGTCTCTCCGCGGCAAAAGAAGTTTTTTGAGAAAATGAAGAATATTTTTGAATAAATCTTATTTAATAGATGAAAAGATATTTTATAAGGAAGGAGGTAAACTCAGGTTGTTATTTCGATATGCTTAGCTGAATAAATAACTGAGAAAGAAATATGCCAACATACGATTATAAATGTAATGGGTGTGACCATGAGTTTGAGTTGTTTCAACACATGTCGGAAAAGCCGGTAAAGAAATGTCCTGCTTGTGGAAAGCTGAAAGCACAGAGGGTAATTGGGTCTGGCGGCGCTATTATTTTTAAAGGGTCTGGTTTCTATCAGACAGATTACCGGAGTGAAGAATACAAGTCTAAGGCTAAAAAGGAAACCGAATGTGTAAAACCTGATACAAAAGCTGCAGAGAAAAAGTAAAAGAAAAATGCCAAAAATAAACTGCCCAAATTGCAAAAAGGAGTTTGTCTACCGGGATACAAAAGAATCGCCGAACTTCCCTTTTTGCAGTGAGCGGTGCAAGCTTATCGACCTCGGAGCATGGCTGGATGAAAAGCATCGCATTGAGGAACCAATGACTCCTGAAGCATTGAGTCGAATAGAAAAAAAAGGAGGGAACAATGAGTGAAACAAAAACCGTCGTACATGACTGGCGCGATATTTTCCGCGCCTTTAAGATGGCATTTGACCCCAAGAAGGTGTTTCTTGGATACATTGGCCTCTTGGCGAGTTTGGTTTGGTGCGTGGTTGCAGTTGCATTTTTCTCGGCATTGAAGTTGGTCAGTGCCAATCCCTATGCCTTTATAAAACTTGCCTTATCTTCGGCAAGGGAGGGCATACCTCTTGCTGTAAAAAATTTCTTGTTGGCGATTATGCCTCTGGATTTCGGAGAATTTATTGTTCTTGGGGTGCTTGTTTTCGGACTGTTGGTCATCTGGTCATTGGTGGCTGGGGCAATTACAAGAATCGCCTCATTGGATTACGCAAGAGACGAAAGTGTAAGTTTGATGGACGCCTTGAAATTTGCCAGGAAAAAATTCTGGTCTTATTTCTGGTCGCCTCTGGTGCCGGTAATAGGCGTCCTCTTCTTTGCCCTGTGTAATGTTATCGGCGGCATGATTGGAAGGATCCCTGTTCTTGGCGACATAGCGGTGGCGGTGGGTTTCCCTCTTGCCATGCTTTCAGGATTGTTGATGGTCTTTATTGGCGGGATCGGCGCACTGGGATTATGTTTCATGTTTCCCACAATCAGCGCGGAGGGCTCAGATGCCTTTGATGCGATGAGCCGGGCATATAGCTACGTCCTCTCACGCCCCAAACAATTTATCTGGTATTGTATTGTAAACACATTGTATGGACTGATCTGTCTCATAATTATTGCATTTGTAGCATGGTTGATGATGCGCCTGTCATTCTGTACGGTGGGTTTGGGCATGGGACAGAAGTTTCAGGCGGTTCAGTCTTTTATATTACAGAAATGCGACATTGCATGCCTCGGATTTTGCACTACGCCTTCCGCTGAGGCAAAAACTGCGGCGGTTTCTCTTGATCGCTGGTCGCTGAAATTCCTGGCAGGTATGTTAATCCTTTATGTCGGATTGATCAAACTGGCAGTATGGACATTTGTAACGACCTACCTGCTTTCTGCGAAGACAATTATTTATTTCCTGCTCAGAAAAGAAATCGACAGCACCGATGTGACCGATGTGTATTTGGAAGAAAAGATAGAAGAAAAAAAAGAACTATCGGCGAAGGAAACCGGGAGACTTTCTTCGACAAAAGAAGGCGTTAAGGAGGGACGTCCATCTACAGGAGAAGAGTCTGGGTCAAAAACAGGTGAGGGCGTTTAATTTAACGTACAGGAATTGCAATGTTGGAAACAGCGCAGTCAGACAACCCCCTGAATCCCCCTTTTCTAAGGGGGACTAGCGGAAATTCCCCTTAATAAGGGGGTTGTTCCTTGCTGTTCCTTGCTGGTTCAATCGTCCTCGATTGAACCTAAACATTTGGCTTTTTCATGGCGGATATTTATTGAAAGCCGATAGCCCGGTTCAAAATACCTGGTTCAATCTACAAGATTGAACCAGCCTCAAGCAGCCCTGAAGGTAATATAAAAATTAACGGAACAGGAAAATACGGTAAAAAGAGGGGGTGGTTACAGGAAAATCATAAATAATATTTTATTGAATACTTATGTTAATTTTTCGCAAAATTTTTTGAAAATTTGTATATGAAATGGTTACAAATTAGAGAGGTTACAGAAAATGGCCTTGCAAGTGATTGTAATAAGATGGGTTACAAGGGGTGCCGTGTGAACTATTGACCTGATGAATAAGGGACTAGAACTTAATTAAGAATGGAGAATGAACAATGATGAATGAAAAGGTAGAAAGATATTGATTGATAATTCTTCATTGCTAATTGGACATTGCTTTTTGCCTGATGTAGAAGGGATTAGAAGTTAATGAACAATGAGGAATGAGTAATGAACAATTAAATGGAGAAAAAATGAATTGGTAATTGCTCATTGATAATTGAACATGGTATTCACCGTATTTTTGGTGCGCGTTAATAAACATTTTGATTATGAGAATTTTTAAATCCGAGTAAAGTAATGAATATTCCAGTTGTTACCATAGTTGGCAGGCCGAATGTGGGAAAATCTTCCCTGCTCAACTGTCTTGCCAGACGCAGAATCTCCATCGTTGAACCCACCAGCGGCGTTACGAGGGATCGCGTCTCAACGGAAATCCGACACAACGATTACGTGTTTGAATTAGTGGACACAGGCGGGATGGGCGTAAAGGACGTGGACGGTCTTACGGAAGACATCGAGATGCAGATAGAAATTGCACTTTCCAATGCCGACCTGATCCTCTTTGTGGTTGACGTGCGGGATGGCGTGACCCCTTTGGATATTATGGTGACAGAAAAATTGAGACGGTTGGGGAAAAAGCTGATTTTTATTGCCAATAAGGTGGATACGCCAAAGTTTGAATATCAATTGGCAGATTTTAATAAGTTGGGATTCGGCGCCCCGCTTCCGGTGTCTGCCGTTGAAGGATTTGGACGGTCTGAATTGCTGGACAAGATTATTTCTCTGCTGCCGTCACCGTGCCAGGAATCGGATTCCACTGAACCTATCATGAAACTTGCCCTGGTAGGCAAACGGAACGCCGGGAAATCCACGCTCATCAATACCCTGGCAAAGGAACAGCGCGTAATTGTCAGTGAAGTGCCAGGCACTACGCGGGATTCGGTAGATGTGCGGTTCGAAATAGAGGGCAAGCAATTCCTTGCAATTGACACGGCAGGGGTAAGAAAGAAAAAACAGGTACATGATTCTATAGAATTTTACAGTATGGCGCGCGCCGAACGGTCTATCCGCAGGGCAGATGTGGTGCTATTCCTTATTGACGCCACGCTCAAGGTGTCCGAAGTGGACAAAAAACTGGGCGATTACATCGTCTCTGAAAACAAACCATGCATCATTGTAATTAATAAATGGGACTTGGTTCAGGGCGTTGAGACTGCGAAATTTAATGACTATATTTATAAGTGTTTGCCCGGACTTTCCTTCGCCCCCATCTCTTTTATCAGCGCCAAGAATAATGTCCATGTTGTAGAAATGATACATCTGGCTTTGGAACTGTACGAACAGGCCAATACCCGTATAACGACTTCTGAGTTGAACCAGGCGCTGCAGGATGCCTTGTCTTTGCACCGTCCGACACGCAAGAAGTCCAGGTCTCCGAGGATTTATTACGCCACGCAGGTAAGCGTAGCGCCTCCCACGTTCATCCTTTTTGTTAACGATCCAAAACTCTTCGACAGCGATTACGAGCGTTACCTCTCCAATCAACTCCATAGAAAGCTTCCCTTTTCAGAGGTTCCCTTAAAATTCCATTACCGGGCAAGGACAAAAGTGCAACTAAACCCTGCCTGAAAGAAGCTTTTGGATGAGTAGTTTAAATTAGGACTTCGGCGGCTTTTTCAAGGTAGCGCGAACTTCAGTTCGCTTACGTCCCTGTGCGGACTAAAGTGCGCACTACAACTGCAACTCTGGACATTTAATATACGTCCGTGCTTAATACTATGAATTATTACAGAAATATTTTCAGGAGCATTAAGGTACAGTTCATCTGTTACGTCTGTCTGCTGACGACCATCCCGTTGTTGTTCGTTTGCATCGTGGAATATTACAGTAGTAAGAGCGCTATTGAGCAGAGAGTGATTGAACAACTTACTTCTATTGCTGACCTGAAAAAGAGCGAACTCAACAGTTGGTTGGAAGAGCGATTGACAGACACATCGGTGATTGTCCGGAATAAGGTGCTTGCCGCCGCGGCAACAAGCCTTTTGCAGCAGAGGAGAAGGTGTGAAAGCGTTTATCAATTGATGAACTCTGAAACTGCACGCATAAATTACAACAGGGTCCTGGAAAATCTTCATGTGCTCAAACAGTTTTATAAACACTATAACGTTATTTCCATTATTGACGGCGCAAACGGAGAAGTGGTCATTTCTACCTATCCTGATATCGTGGGTAAGACCCTGAGTTCGTTTAACAGTTATATAGACGTCCTTGAAAAGCAAGACGTGGCGGTAAAAGACGTTTATACCTCTGAACTCATGGGACAGAACTGGATGACGTATTACTGCCCTGTTCTCATGACGGATACCTTTACCCTGGAAAGCAGTGACGTTATTGTCGGCGTCATATTGTTAGATGTCAATGTCAAAAATAGCGTTGAGCCGTTGATTCATAGCTGGCCTGGAATGGGCAAGACAGGTGAAACACTCCTGGTGAGGCGGGAAGGAGATAGCATCGTATATTTGAATGACCTTCGTCATAAGCCAGGAGCGGCTTTGAAATTCACAAGCCCTGTTCACTCTACTTTCGACATTCCCTCGGTATTAAGTTCCCGTGGAGAAGAAGGGATTAAGGAGTCTAAGGATTATAGAGGCGTCAGTGTCCTTTCCGCTTATCGGCATATTCCCATTCCCAATTGGGGGCTTGTAGCAAAGCAGGATTTGACGGAAGCCTTTGCCCCGGTAGAAAAGTTGAAGAACCGTGTTATCGTGCTGATCTTTTTTTGTATCATCATTGTTATTGCCATTGGTGTTTCATTTGCCAACCGGATTACGCAGCCCATATTACAACTGGCACAGGGGGCGAAGTCAATCGGTTCCGGAAATTTAGACCACCGGATTCCTATTACCTCGCAGAACGAGGTAGGGATTCTTGCCGGGGAATTTAATCAAATGGCCGCAAAGCTGAAGGAATCATACTCAAATCTGGAACAGAAGGTAGAGGAAAAAACGTCTCAGTTGCTGCGTGCGGAGCGTCTTGCAGCGGTGGGCGAGCTTGCAGCAGAAGTGGCTCATGAAATCAATAACCCTCTGGGAGGTTTGCGGAATTTTGCCAGTATGCTGGAAAATGAACCTGAAAACATTTCGCAAACAAAAAAATATGCCACGCTGATGTTGGAAGGACTCAAACGAGTCGAGATGATCGTAAAACGTCTTTTAACCTTTTCAAGACCCTATACACTTCATATAGTAGAAAACAATATTAACACGGTTATAAATAGCTCTCTTGAATTTATAGAGCATAGGATTGAACCGGGCCAGGTGCTTATCAGCAAGGAATTCAACGACTCTCTTCCGCCTGTTTTCATGGATGCAGACCACGTCTCCCAGGCATTGATCAATATCCTGGTGAATGCCCTCGATAGTATGCCAAATGGTGGGGAACTTACCATAAAGACGGATGCTTGCAAGAAACATGGAGAATGTGTTACTGTTTGGATCAGTGACACAGGTTGTGGTATTTCCGAAGGAGTTGTTGGTAAAATATTCGATCCATTTTTTACCACGAAGAATAAAGAAGGGGAAAAAGGACTGGGAATGGGATTGACTATTTCTAAAAGGATTATCGAAGATCACCATGGAGAAATCCGTGTAGAAAGTAAAGCAGGTCAGGGGACTACCTTTGGTATTTGTATTCCCTGTCGCAAGGCGTAAAAATCCCCCTTAGAAAAGCAACGAAGAAGTCCCCCTTAGAAAAGGGGGCTAGGGGGTTGTAAACTTGTCCTCGTCGGAACGGGGAATGGGGAATAACTCCACGGAAAAACACAATCCCCTGATTCCCCCTTTGTTAAGGGGGACTTAAAAGAATAATTTAAAATGAAAAACAAAATACTCATTGTTGACGATGAAAAACTCATGCGGGTATCGCTTGAGGATAAATTAACCAAGGAGGGATATGCCGTCAACTCCCTTTCCAATGCGGTTGAAGGCATTAAGTTACTCCAATCTACAAACTTCGATGCGGTAATAACCGATTTACGTTTGCCCAGGATGGATGGAATAGATTTTCTGAGGGAGATAAAAAAGGCGTCTCCAGATACCGTTGTTGTTATCATGACCGCATACGGCTCCATTGAGAATGCGGTTACCGCTATGAAAGAGGGGGCGTATGACTACGTGACGAAACCATTTTCTCTGGAAGAACTCATCATAAAGCTTCAGAAGGCGCTCAAACATAAGGACACGATTGCGGAAAACATTATGCTGAAACAGCGCGTCCTCAGCCAGTACGGTTACGATAATATGATCGGGAAGAGCGAGGGGATGAAGCGTGTGTTTGAGATTGTCGGCACGGTTTCAAACCGTGATACCACCATACTCATTCAAGGTGAAAGCGGCACAGGGAAAGAACTCACTGCCGGGGCGATTCATTATAACAGCAATCGCCGTGATGGGCCTTTTATAAAGGTCAGTTGTGCCGCATTAAACAAGGAGATACTGGAGAGCGAACTCTTCGGACATGAGAAGGGTTCATTTACAGGGGCGATAAAAACGAGGCGCGGACGTTTTGAACTTGCCGATGGGGGTACGATATTTCTCGATGACGTGGATGATATTCCGTTGGAAATGCAGGTCAAACTGCTGAGAGTCCTTCAGGAACGGGAATTCGAACGTGTCGGTGGTGAGGAAACAATACCTGTCAATGTCCGTGTCATCTGTGCAACCAAAAAAGACCTGAAGAAACTGGTGCAGGAAGGCAGTTTTCGTCAAGACCTTTATTATCGCCTCCATGTGGTTACCGTTCAACTCCCGCCTTTGAGGGAGAGAAAAGAGGATATACCGCTGTTGACTGCGTATTTTGTTAAAAAATATGCTACACACCAGCGGGTCAGTGTTAATTCCGTATCCCAGGAAACGCTTAATTTACTGTTATCATATAACTGGCCGGGAAACATCCGGGAACTGGAAAACGTCATTGAACACGCCGTGGCATTTTGCACCGCAGATACGATCATACCCAAAAATTTACCCGGTAGTCTGTTAGAAAGAGAAACCCCTTCGGGCATATTCCCCATCGAACTCTCTGCGATTGATTCTATAGACTTGCAGGAAACGTTGAGTGAAGCAGAAAGAAAACTTCTTTTTTGGGCATATCAGAAAACGAACGGCAACCAGGTGCGCATGTCAGAAATTTTGCGGATACCCCGCACAACACTTCAAAACAAACTCGTTAAATATAACATAGCTAAAACCAATATTTCCGCCACTGAACAGGCATAGCGCAGCGTGGCTCACCAATAAGCGCATAACTAACTGTTTAATGTCGAAGGGTGTGTTGCATGGAGGGCTTTAACCTCT
>VGXX01000040.1 GCA_016873155.1 Planctomycetota bacterium
CACCGTCGTCAACGAAAAGGTTCTCTGCGATGGACGTGAAACAGACTGGACGTGGGATCGGCTGGTGCAAACTGCGCACCTGAACCGCATCGATCTTTCCGCTCACGGGTTCTTTGCAACTCCTGAAATATATTTTGATAAGATAAAGGAAAAGGGGCATCCGTTTGCCTATCATATTTTTGGGACCGCAATTATTGAGGTAACGCTGGATTGTTTGCGAGGTACGTATGATATTGATTCTGTCAAGATCGTGCACGATTTGGGCAGACCACTGAGTGAACTTGTGGACAGAGGCCAAATTGAAGGCGGCCTGGCTCAGGGATTAGGGTGGATGACTATTGAAGACCTGAGTTTTAATGAAAAGGGGCAATTGCTTTCAGGCGCGCTGGCAACTTACAAGGTTCCCGATGTGTATTTTATGCCCGACGATATAGAGTTAACGTTCCTGGAAGATGAAGGAAATACTTTGGGACCTTATGGGAACAAGGCAGTTGGTGAGCCGCCTTTCATGTATGGAATTGGTGTATTCTTTGCGATCCGATGCGCCATGCGCGCCTTCAGGCCGCAAAAAGAATTTGCCCTTGCCTCGCCATTAACACCTGAACGTGTTTTATTGCAGCTCTATGCTGAGTAGGAGACCATGAAAGAAGTTATCGATGAAGCGCTCCGGTTGATGGAAAAAGGTGAACCTTGCGTAATGGCAACTGTTATCCATACAAAAGGGTCTACCCCGCAAAAGGCAGGCGCAAAATTATTAATTCGCAAGGATGGAAGCTGTGCCGGCACTCTTGGCGGTGGGTGCGTTGAGGGAGAAATCTGGTCGTTGGCCAAACAGCTATTACGTGTACAAGGGGACCCGTTATGCCGCAAATATGATTTGAACGAAGAGTTTGCTGCGAGGGATGGACTGGTCTGTGGCGGCGCCATATTTTTCTTTATTGATCCTATCGTGAGTCCCGGTAATTTTAAATCATTTGCATCGGAAATTGTACGGGCGTATCGGGGGGAACTGGCTGTAGCGCTGGCTACTGTGGTGAACTCCCCCACGGGAAGACCCAAATTAGGATCCAAATTGCTCATTCGGGAAGATGGCGCTGTTCAAGGAAGTTTTGATAGCAGTAAGCTGGAGACAGAAACTATTGCCATAGGGAAAACACTGGCAATTCACGGGGGAAACAGATATTTCAAGACCATAGACGATACAGAAATATTTGTGGAGGGTTTTACTTCTCCACCCACACTGGTTTTAATAGGCGGCGGCCATGTAAACAGGGCAGTTTCGAGATTGGCTTCGTTACTGGGATTTCGTATGTATGTTGTTGATGACCGCCTTGAATTCGCTAATAAAGAACGTTTTCCGGAAGCGGAAACCATAGTAATTTCCGATTACAGCAGAAGTCTCGGAAAAGTGCCTGTCAATTCCAATACCTACATTGTTGTGGCCACACGTGGTCACCGGTATGATGATTTAGCGTTGGCAGCAGCCATCCGGACCCCAGCCCGCTACATAGGACTATTGGGGAGCAAGCGGAAAACGCTTGAGATTTATAAAAACCTTTTAAAGGGAAAGTCACCGCTGGAACGCTTACAGGAAGTGCATGCCCCGATAGGTCTGAATATCGGCGCTATTACACCGGAAGAAATAGCAGTCAGCATCATGGCAGAAATCATCATGGTGCGCAACGGAGGCAATGGAACTCCCATGAAAATGAACATAGCAAATCTAAATACCATTTCGTACTGAACAACTTATACCGCAGATTATTTGCATCGGATAATCGTTGACTTTGGTATTTAAGATTGTAAAATAACCGAAATATATTCTAGGGTTACTGAATAATTCCAAAGGTATAAGTGATATGACGAAAAGTAAAGTCGTTACCATACAAAGACACATTGTTGAACAAGAAAGACATTTCCCAAAGGCCACCGGGGATTTTACAGGACTTCTTTGGGATCTGACCATTGCTGCAAAGACCATCTCACGTGAAGTAAACAAGGCAGGTCTTGCGGATATTCTGGGTCTTACCGGTGAACAAAACGTCAGCGGTGATGAAGTAAAAAAGCTCGATACCTATGCCAATGAACGAATCTATAAGGCAATGGACCACGGCGGTCATCTCTGCATCATGGCTTCCGAAGAAAGCGAAGACATCATCCCTATACCCGATGAATTCCCCAAGGGTAAGTATGTCCTTCTTTTTGATCCTTTAGACGGTTCGTCTAATATCGACGCAAATGTTAGTGTTGGCACCATATTTTCTATTCACAAAAGAAAAACAACCGGGAAAGAAGCTACAATCGAAGATTGCCTGAGAAAAGGAACGGAGCAGGTTGCGGCAGGATATATTGTCTATGGCTCCAGTACCATGATGGTCTACACTACAGGACTAGGCGTACATGGTTTTACGTTAGACCCAAGTATAGGAGAGTTTTTACTGTCACATGAAAATATCAAAATTCCTTCCAAGGGCAAGATATACAGTATTAACGAAGGAAACGCAAACACGTGGGACGAAGGGACAAAAAAATACATTGCGTATCTTAAAGAAAGCGACTCCACAACGGGGAGGCCATACTCGCTGAGATACATTGGGTCATTGGTAGCGGATTTCCATAGAAACCTGTTGTACGGCGGTATCTTCCTGTATCCCGCCGATTATAAAGACCCCAAAAAACCAAAGGCCAAACTACGCCTGCTGTATGAAGCAGCCCCGCTCGCCTTCGTCATCGAGCAGGCTGGCGGTTTGGCATCCACAGGGAAGGAACGTATCATGGACATCCAGGCTACGGAACTCCATCAAAAGGTGCCGCTCATCATCGGCAGCAGAGAAGATGTATTAACGTATGAGAAGTTTTTTAACCAAAAGTAAAAAGGAGATAACAACTCATGTTGTATTCTACCAAAGCAGATTTGTTAAACGACCTTAAGGACACGCTCGATGTCCAAAAAAATGGGACAATAAAAATAATCAATAATGATGCGTTAAGAAATAACAAAATCGATACCCTCATTTACAATGCCGTCTTTAATAAAGAGGCCGCAATAAAGGATATATCCCGATGGCTAATTCGCAGTTGCGGGAATCAACTGGGTATCGTTTCGTCGTCCATTCAATCGCTCTACGAAGCCATGGGCAAAAAACAGTTCCAGGGGTTTACCGTACCTGCCATCAACATCCGCGGCTTGACGTACGACGTAGCACGCTCCATATTCAGGGCTGCAAAAAAGAACCATGTGGGCGCTTTTATCTTCGAAATCGCAAGGTCAGAGATCGGTTATACCGACCAGAGGCCCGTAGAATATGCATCGGCAATCCTCGCAGCCGCTATCAAGGAAGGGCATGAAGGTCCGGTATTTATTCAGGGAGACCATTTTCAGATTAACGCAAAATATTACGAAAAAGACAAAGACGCAGAAGTCAATAAAGTCAGGGGTCTTATCAAAGAGGCCATAGAGGCGGGTTTTTATAATATAGACATTGACACCTCGACCCTTGTTGACTTAAGCAAGCCAAACCTTACAGAACAACAGCGTCGTAATTTTGAGTTTGCGGCTGAATTTACTGCTTACATTCGGACATTGGAACCGAAAGGCATCACCGTATCTGTCGGCGGAGAAATAGGAGAGGTAGGAAAAAAGAACAGCACCATCGAAGAGTTAAAGGCATTCATGGATGGTTTTAATAGCACTCTGGCTTCTAAGGGCAAGGGATTAAAAGGAATAAGTAAAATCAGCGTGCAAACCGGCACCTCGCATGGAGGTGTACCACTGCCCGATGGAACGGTTGCCAAGGTAAAATTAGACTTTGATACCCTGAGAAATTTATCGAGGGTCGCCATTGATGAATATAGCCTCAGCGGCGCGGTACAGCACGGCGCTTCCACGCTCCCTGCCGATGCCTTTGATAAGTTCCCGGAAACATGCACTTCGGAGGTACATCTTGCCACGGAATTTCAAAACATGATTTATGAAAGCAGTGTTTTCCCAAAAGATTTTAAAAATGAAATCTACGAATTTTTGAGGGGAAAATATGCATCCGACCGTAAAGAAGGCGAAACAGAGGAACAGTTTATTTATAAAATAAGAAAAAACGGGTTTGGTCTATTTAAAGAACGATTCTGGAATCTTCCTTCCGATGTAAAGAATAAGATTGGTGAAGAACTCGAAGCCAAGTTCGATTTCCTTTTCAAGAAATTAAACATCATCCATTCAAAGGAAATAATAAAAAAGACAATTAAACCTGTAGAGACACAACTACCTACTCCTCCAGACTTTCCGTAAATGTTTCTGATTAATTGCTTGACATAAACTAATCAATTTGCTAGCTTGCTACTACTATTAGAGTAATTAATACTACTGTGTATTGCTACTCTGTGAAATTTTGCAGAATTTTAGAAAGGAGGCAACGTATGTTTAGCAAATATTTTAATCGCACTCCGTTGGTTGCGTTTTTTTTATTCATTATGGTGTGTCTGGTGGTAAATCACCGCACCACTTATGGACAGACTCCAACACCAACTCCGGCTGCAACGGGTGTAATCATAGGTAATGTCGTAGATGCGGTGAGTTTGGCCGGCATTGCCGATGCTACGGTATCAACCGATCCGGGTGGATATTTAACCACTACGGGTCCGGATGGTAGTTTTGTATTAGAAGTACCTGCCGGAAATTACACACTAATAGCATCAGCAGCAGGTTATACTCCATCCCCTCAGCCCGTAACGGTAGAGGCAGGCGCAGCGGTTCAAGTTGTTTTCTTATTACAACCGGAAACCGCACCAAGTGGGGCTTCCGTCTTTGGATTTGTAACCGATCCTGATGAAAACGAGCTGGAAGGGGTTACAGTAACCATTGACGGAGCTAATTATTCAGGTCAAACCTGGACAGACGCAGATGGCTTTTTCCAATTCGATAATGTCCCGGCAGGTGATTATACACTTACGTTCGAGTTCGAAGGTTACCAAATCCAGACTCAGAGTATAAGCATTGCAGAAGGACAAACAGAGGCGGATCTTGATGTAATTATCATGGAACCCATAGTAATCGCTTCAATATCCGGCAGTGTTGTAAACATCAATGGTGAACCACTTGAATCAGTAAAGGTAAAGATCAGAGGAATAAAAACACTGTTTACCGATGTAGTTTTCACCGATGCAGATGGTTTCTTTGAATTCACTGATCTGGAAGAAGATACTTATGTAATCATTGCAAATAAAAGAGGTTACAGGAGAAACAAACAGAAGGTAAAACTGGGAGAAGGACAACAGGAAGAACTTGAAATTGTATTGAAAAAGGCGAAATAAATCTTTACAAGCTCATAATTTTGCAGTATGAGATTTAAGGCAATCCTCCCTCTAACCATTATCCGGAAAGAGGGAGGATTTTTTTCAGGTGCTTTAACAAAAATATTCCCGTAACATTTTACGAGAGATTTTTAAATCTTTCCCTAACCTCCAGCATCCTTCCACAGGTCATCTTTCCCTCCGGACACTTGTCGTTCACACAACCAGGCCCTGCATCTTTGAAAATATGCGGAGAAACCTGTTTGACCAGTTGAAGCATCTCCGTCGCCATAGCCCTTATCTCCCACTGTGCCCGGTTACAGCAACGCACACGAAAGAAGTGCATCAATTCACGGGCATTCATGGTAATAATAATCTTCGTTTCTGCAGCGTTAGGCAGTAAAAAACGGGCATCCTCAAAGGCGCTTTCTCCCTTATTTCCAAGCATCTCTACCAGCTCATCGTACCATTTCTGAATGGTCTCCATCTTTTCAATAAACCACTGTTTTCCCCCTATTTTCTCTATACTGGGTGGAACAATAAAATGAAACCCGCCGCGCTTTTTACTCTGTTGCCCCACATATCTTTGACTCTGTTGTGAATATGAAGCCAACCGGTGTCTTACAATCTGATGAGAGCAGGCACGGGAGATACCTTCAATACCAAAAGTAAAGGTAACGTGTTCAACAGGCGAGAGGTGTCGCATATCGGTCAATTTCTCGATAAAACTTGCAAGATCACGATTCTTTACCTGTTTTTTAAGATCATCGACAGAAGCCGGGCTATAGCACAGTCTTGCAGCCTGGGCTACTATTTCTTCCGGGTCTGGCGTGTATCGTAACAGTATTACATGTAATTTAGATTCAGTCATTAAAATTCAATGCCTTTTTGGGCCTTGACGCCTTTTTTGTAATGATGTTTAATTTCATGCATTTCAGTTACCATATCAGCCAACTCAATAATCCTGTCATTCGCATTACGCCCTGTAAGGATTATATGTAATCTTTTCGGTCTTTCCTTTAATACCGAAATCACGTCCTCAACGTTTAAGAGACCATAATCAATCATATTATTTATCTCATCCAGGATAATCGTATCGTATAAATCAGAAAAAATCTCCTGTTTCGCATAATCCCAGGATATTCGTGCATTTTCAATAGTTTCCCCGGACTGCTCACTTTTCTGCGTTTTGACAAATCCCTGCCCTAACTGGACGATCTTGAAATTTGGTTCTAACTTTTTTACTGCACACAGTTCGCCCGTAAGCCACGTACCCTTGATAAACTGGAGCATAAGCACCTTCATGCCATGCCCGACCGCCCGAAGCCCAAGCCCCAGAGCTGCCGTGGTCTTGCCCTTTCCGTTACCGGTATTTACTATGATAAGACCATTTCTCATACAGAACCCTTCTAAAAAACCAGGATACATTTACTAGAATATGAGAAAAGATTATATTAATCAAGCGTTAAAGTCAAGAATATTGGAGTAAGTTTATCATGTTTGATTCCCAAAATAAGTTGACAAATAATCATTTAATACGTAATATCGCTTCGTTATTATGGAACGTTTGCAGATTTTTTCATGTTTAGGAACTAAGTGTATTTAAAGAAAGGGGTTTGTTATGTCAGAAATTAAAGAATGCGACCTGCCGGGTATAGGGAAAAAATTTACCTTAGAGTTGGACTCGGGTGACAAATTGGTCGTGGTAATTCATTTTTCAGGAGAACGGGAGGTCTTTAAATTCATGAAAGGCAGCGACGAGCCGGGTTCTGTAACGACACTCTCCGATGAAGAAGCGCGTCAAATTGGCTCTATACTATCCGGCACATACTTCCAGCCGGTACTCGAAGACGAGCAAAAATTGATGATGAAGAATGTAACTATGGAATGGATTAAGATTACAGACGATTCAACACTGGCCAACAAAAAGATCGAAGAATTGAACATCAGAAAAATGACCGGCGCTTCTATTACCACGATTATCCGAGGCGAAACGGTAATCCCCAACCCGCGCGCCGGTGAAATTATTAAACCCCATGATACCATTATCATTATAGGGAACAACGACCAGATTAATAAATTTATATCCACCTTTGAAATTAAACAACGTATAGAAAATGATCGTCAATGAAAGCGTATTATCGTTAGGTATTTCCCTCCTTGCCTTATTTATTGCCGGCTTGCTGGCTACCAGGATTAATCAATCCCTGACTGCCGTATTTATCGTGGTAGGAATGATTCTCCAGAATTTTTTCCCCGTTACCATTATTACAGAATTCATCGCCACACTCGGTATTATTTTCATGTTGTTTATGTTCGGCCTTGAATTTTCGGTCGGCAGTTTGGTCAATAACCAGCGGAAAATATTCTTCAGCGGAATTTATGACCTGATATTTAACTTTCCACTCGGACTGCTTATAGGCTGGTTATTGGGATACGACCTGATACAATCACTTTTACTTGCAGGTATTATTTATGTAACCAGTTCTGTAATTGTAGCCAAATCTATTATTGATTTGAAACGCTCGGCAAACCCGGAGACTGAATATATCCTTAATGTCCTGATTTTTGAGGATATGTTTATTGCAACATTCCTTGCATTCATCGTTGGTATCTCTAACTACGGCCAAATAGACGCAAAGGGCATTTTTATAGTCATCTTAAAGACATCAGCCTTTTTTGCATTCTTTATTGTGCTTGCCAAAACTTCAAAAAAATTTGTAAATAAAATCATTGATATCGAACATACGGAATTATTTGTAATTTTGATCCTTTCGATTATTGTGATCTCGGCAGGCGCTGCGTCCTATGTAGGACTTTCTGAAGCTATCGGGGCATTTCTTGCAGGGCTTTTATTATCAGAAACAAAGCAAAGACACCGAATTTCAGAGGCAATAAAGCCCTTTCAACAATTCTCCACGGCAATTTTCTTCGTAGCATTTGGAATGTCAATTGATTACAAACATATCGGGGGCATGATTCCCGTTGGAATATTTATATTCATAATCTCTTCTTTTAGCAAGGTTTATGGGGGGTATTTCATTGGGGGGAAATATGCATTAAGCAAAAGGGCCGGGCTCAGACTTGGTTTGAGTCTGATTCCCAGGGGAGAGTTTTCAATTATCCTGGCAGGCGCCATTTCTATGAATTCAAGCGTGCCCTATCCCATCAAATCTCTTACCGGTGTTTATGTATTACTCAGCGCCATTATCGGCAGCATCGTAATGAAAGAATCGGACTGGTTTATCAAATGGTTTATTGAAAGGAAAGACACAGAATTTAAACAAACGAAAAAGCCTTTACAAGGTCAACTTCTCTGATACCGAAGATATGAGTCCGTCAATCTCCTAAAGGCTTATCTCAGGATTCTCTTGCCCATCTTGCGCCTTACCGACATGAGAAGCTCCCTCATCATCAGCCACTTGTCTTCCAGCGCCCACATGTGAAAAGGCAGCACACATCCGCATCGCAGACAATCGGCCTGTGGACCCATCATGCACGGTTTTTTAATTTGCCCCTGCGGATCGAGACAAAAAGACACCTCCTTAAAAACACAATTTCTCGTAACCTCTTTACATCTATCAGACTTCATAAGTTTCAGAACGTGACTGGGCACACCTATAAAATCACCGTATTTTTCATCTTTTAGTCTCAGCAGCGTATCTAATATTTCATCGCGCAATTCCCAACCGGGCCAAAGATCGTTATTTTTCAACCCTCTTATGGGCGTGTAGATTTGGAATAAGCAGCCCCGAACGCCGACGTCTTTCCATTCTTCAATAAAGTATTCGATGTCCTGGTAATTCATCTTATTGATTACCATAGACACAAGAATTTTTAGTTCAGGCCTGTTGGCGTGTTTTTTTATCTTGTCGTGACAGCCCTTCCCCCGAATGGCATCGTGCATCTCCTTCTTGCCGTCCACCGAGATATAGAAATTAACGTCAGGCCAATGAGGAAGTTCAATGGTACCGTTGGTAGCAACGAGGTTCGACTTGAAATATTTCATGCCTCGCTCTATCAATTCTTTTCTCAGCAGAGGTTCACCGCCGATCCAGGAGCATTGATAAAACGGGAAATCCGTCTCTTTTAAACTCTCGAGTTTCTCTATCCATTCGTCATCGCTGAGTTCGGGATTTTCTTCATAATCATGCGCATAAAAGTAACAATGCTTACAGCGTAAATTGCAACGGTTCGTAATATCAATCGCTCCGATTGCGCCTTTAGGTTTGCCAAAGAGATCGAATCTGGTCAAATCGTACAGCTTAAAGAAAAACTTCGTCCTGTCCTTTCCTATCTTGTCGCAGGAATAATCAAAGAGCTTGTCTCTAAACGTCCGTTTCGGACCGAATTGTTTATTTTCTAACGTGTTAATCATTTTACATCAGAAAAATCGATAGTAAATGTTTTCTGGTCTTTTCCTGTCTTAACGACAATCGTTGTGTTTGCATCAGGATTTACCCTTCCATAGCTAAAGACGCCGACGACACCTTGCCTGTTGTCCTTGTATTTCATGCCAAACTCGGTTTTTTGCGGCAGGATGTTGTTCGTTCCCTGTCTTAGTATAATTTGAACATCTTCCGGCGTTTTAACATTTTCGCCAGGAACACTTACCACGACATTGAAAGTAGTGGATTCCTCTATATCTTTAATATCTTCGGGTGTAAGGGTTTTATCTTTTATAGCCATCATGGCGGAGAAAACGGCGATTCTGATATATTTACTCATAATCAGCCCGCCATCACCCGTGGGATATTCACCAAAGCAGGCCGATTTTACAGTAGCGCTTTCAAAAACGTCTTTTCCTTTATATTGAGCGCCGTACTCATTTGCCTCTTTAATCTGTTCCTGTGTCAGCCGGACCTCAAACGCTTCTGACAGCACAGGTATTCCCAGTATGGCAATACAAGCGACGCCCAAACACCATAAAATGCACTTCATAAAGACTACCTCCGGAAATGATATTTATATCTTACAAAATTATGGCTTAGGCATATTACACATCACATAATTTAAGTTCTCTACCCGTTATCATACTGATTTTTTTCCCGAGGTTTTTCATTTCCTTAAACCCGCCGCGGCTTGAGGATTCGCCCACCTCATCCACCAATATCCTTCTCCCATCAGTTAAATGCAACAACACTGAGTATCTGATATAGTTATTCGGTATAGAATTTCGTACATCTCGTACAACTTCCACATTTTTTAACCTGGAAAATGGGAAACTGTCTTCGTTATCAAAAAAAAGCGTCCTTCTAACCCTTGTTATTACCTGTTCCAGCTTCCCGTCAATAATAATCGTCTTGAAAAAGGAACTCAATACAAGCTTATGTGTAACTTTCTTTTTCAATTCCATCGATTTCATACCTCCTTTTTCAATAACCCCATATACCATTAAATAGATTATTTAAAATTGTCTGACTAAATTGCAGGAAATATATCATATACGATTTCTATAGTCAAAATTATTATTCTGTAATTTTCTCCCATCTATTTACATTAAAAGACCTTAATAAACTGCTACAACGTGAAGTTAAGATAATATACTGAAAGTGAAAAATCAACTTAAATGTCACTGAAAATTAAAATAAGTACAAAAAATAAGCTCCCCATTCAGCGATTAGGATGGGGAGCTTATCGTTAGAACAAAACAACCAATCAGGATATCGTGGTGAAATACATTGACGATTAGGTTTTATATTCTATCTTCGCCTTTTCCAGAAGTTGTCTTATTAATACTTGGGCTTTTTCTTCCATCAGGTTCTGTTTAATAGTCTGTTTCACGTCATCAAATTTAACATCGGTACCCTTTTTTATTTCCGTGACTTTGATAATATGGTACCCGAACGGTGTCTTTACAGGATCACTCACCTGATCCACCTTCAGCGCAAATGCGGCTGCAGCAAAAGGCTCAACCATCTGTCCCTTTCTCTTAAAAAAGCTCAGGTCTCCTCCCTTGTCTTTCGAAGGACAATCGGAATATTGCTTCGCAACTTCGGCAAAATCCTTTCCGGAATCAACTTCTGCCTTTATCTTTTTGATCTTTTCCAATGCCTGCGCAAGTTCTGCATCGGTCTTCATTTGACGGGTATCAACCAGAATATGACTGGCCCTTCTTTCTGTACCATCATAAGCAGCTTTATTCTCGTCAAAATATGCCTTTATTTTCTTGTCATCAATGTCCTTTCCAAGGTTCTTTTCCAGAGAGAGAGAAATAACGATGTCATTTTTCAAATTATCGATGCTGCTTCCGTGTGTCTCTAATACCTGTTCCAGTGTTTGGCCTTCCAAACCTGGATTTGATTTTATATCTTCCCGAACCTTATTCAATTCCTTCTCTATTTCAGCCTGACTTACTTCGATTTTGCTATCTCTAATAAATTGCATAATGAGTTTTTGTGTAATCAAGCCATCGACTATTTGCTTTGTAACGGCTGGAATTTGCTCTTCGGGTATCTGTTTGCCAAACCTGTCAAGCATTTGATTCACATCCTGCTGGCTAATATTCTCGCCATTCACAGTCGCCACAACCTTCTTTGAATCGTCCTCCTGTTTAGCCGGCGCCGCTTCTTCTTTCTTCGGTGCAGCAGCTTCTGTTTTGGATGCCGCTTTAGCGGCTTTTTTTGCCGGTTCAGAAGACTTCTTTGCGTCTTTTTCAGCGGCAAATCCATCCAGATAAATGCACAATATTCCAGCTAATACAATTCCTATCGGCTTAACAGCCTTTCCGATCATTGGTTTCTCCTACTATTAATAAAGTTAATAAATTAATGTAATCGCAAAATTGTAATATATTTAATCCACCATTGTCAAACTACTTTTTATTTTGAATAAGCGCCTTTAGATTTTCCATTCCAATGGATTAGGAAGATTCTTTCATGTATATCATCATATCCATAAATCCCCGCCTGACCATCATCACTGCTATAGCAGCCAATAATAGCGATGCGACCTTTGCAAATGCCTTGGAACCTCCTTCTCCCATCAATCGATATATGAAATTAGACTTCAGAAACACAACCCATACGATGATGAGATTTACCACCAGTGAAGTCACCGTAGGTATGTAGCCATAGGTATCCACCGTTACAATGATTGAGGTTAAAACAGCAGGACCTACAACAAGTGGAATGCCCAAAGGAACGACTCCCATGGTTGGCGTTATCGTCCTCTTTCCTTTCTCTGAGAACAGCAAATCGTTAATGGCAAATACCAGCAGCAAAAGCCCCCCAGCCATTTTAAAATCATATATCTCAATCCCCAGCACGGAAAAAACAAACTTTCCCAGGGCAAGGAAGCCAATACTAACGGAGAGCGCCGTAATAACAGACTGATTTATAATTTTCGTTTTCTGCGGTTTTTCTATCCCGTCCACCAATGACATAAAAATGGGCAAAATTCCTACTACGTCAATTGCTATAAAAAGCGGGATAAAGGCGAGGAGAAAATTATGCCAATGTTCGATGTGTAAGAGTTGTAGTTCTTTCATAATTCTGAATTAGAGCGGTTCATTAATTTTGTGTTTGTTTAATTTATTATAAAGACTGGCGCGTGAAATTTGGAGTATTTTAGCGGCCTTTTCCTTGTCAGCGCCCGTTAATTCCAGCGTATTAATAATTATTTGCCGCTCAACTTGATCTATTAACTCTTGCAGTGGTTTACCGGACAAACCCTGCGGGAAACCCGTTTTTTCCTGATACAAAGGAATATCCTCAGGCTCGATCACCTTCCCCTTACAAAGGATTACCGCACGTTCGATGACGTTCTCCAATTCCCGAATATTCCCCTGCCAGGTATACGACATGAGCTTGTTTAACGCCTCACGAGAAATCCCTTCGACGGTTTTTCTGTTCTTCCTGTTGTGAATGGAAAGGAAATGCGAGGCAAGTAGCGGGATATCGTCCGTACGCTCTCTTAACGGCGGCAGAAAAATACGAATGACATTAAGCCTATAAAAAAGGTCTCTCCGGAATTGACCCTTTTCAACATACCCCTCAAGGTCTGCGTTGGTTGCTGCAATGATACGTACATCTACTTTTATAGGTTTGTCGCCCCCCACGGCCTCAAATTCACTGTCTTGCAGAACCCGAAGTAATTTTGCCTGAACTGCCAGAGAAATATTGCCAATTTCATCTAAGAATATCGTACCATGATCAGCAGTTCTGAAACGACCGATTCTATCTTTTATAGCGCCGGTAAAAGCCCCCTTTTCATGGCCAAAAAGTTCGCTTTCCAGCAATGTCTCCGTCAAGGCTGCACAGTCTACCTTGACGAATGGATAGTTTTTGCGCGCACTGTTATAATGTATAGCCCTTGCTACCAGTTCCTTGCCTGTTCCTGTTTCTCCCTGAATCAAAATGTTGGCTTCTGTATTCGATACGTTGGATATAATCTCAAATATCTTTTTAATCTTTACACTCTCACCGATAATATTACCAAAGGTATACTTTTCACCAAGTTCTGAACGTAGCCGGTCTACCTCTCCTTCGAGGCGCTGCATCTGTAATATCTTTTCGATAACAACAACAAGCTCATCGCGTTTAAATGGCTTGGTGATGTAATCAGATGCGCCAAGCTTCATAGCTTCAACGGCATTTGTTACCGTACCATAACTGGTCATTACTACTACATCCATCTGTGGGTTTTGCTGTTTGATCTTTTTTAAAACCTCTATACCGTCCATATCCGGCATAACCAGGTCGGTAAGCACAATAGAGTAAACCCCATCCATGAACACCTTTTCAATAGCCTCTTTACCGCCGGCAACAACGTCAGATACGTACCCCTTACTCTTCAGGAGTTCCTTACACATCTCCCCCATAGCCAAATCATCATCTACAACTAATATCTTCTTCACAACTCATACCCTTTAAAAAAAACGCTCTTTATATCGGCAACGACACAACGAATCTCGTACCGTTCCCTATTCGACTTTCTAACGTTATTTTACCATTGTGGGCTGAAATAATATTATTACAAATTGATAACCCCAGTCCCGTTCCCTTTCCAGTTTCTTTGGTTGTAAAAAAGGGTTCAAAGACACGCTTTTGGTCTTCACCCGATATGCCGATTCCGTTATCGTCAAAAACAATCTCAACAGACTTTGCTTCCTTATTTAGTCTGGTTTCAATAAATACATCCCCTCCCTGAGGCAGGGCATCTACCGCATTATTGACGAGATTCAAAATTACCTGTTGAATCTGATTCCCATCCACTAACAAGGGAGGCACATCTTCATTGAAGGTTTTATGTAAATTTATTTTGTGAATTTTCAGACGATGTTCAACCAACAACAACGTATTATTAATCAGATGGTGAATATTGCATATTTTCTTTTCACAGGTGGATTTTCTTGAAAAATCCAATAGATTCCGTATCGTCTTTTGACATTTAATTATTTGTTCGGAAATAATTTTAATACGACTTAATAACTTTTCATCGCGAATATCTTCTTCCAACAATTCACAATAACCAGAAATCGTTGTAAGGGGCGTATCCAGCTCGTGAGCAAGACTGGATGCAAGGAGACCAATGGAAGCCATTTTCTCTGCCTGCAGGAGTTTGTTCTGCATAGATTTGAGTTCTTCATAAGCGTGTCTAATCTCACGCACCCGCTTGCCCAATTCCAGTCGTTGTTGTTCCCGATCCTCTTCCAACAACTTCCTTTCTGTAATGTCTCTAAAAATTTCTACGGCATATTCTATGTTCCCCTCTTTATCGACAATTGGAAAAGAAAATCTTTCCAGGTAAAACTTCTTTCCGTCGAGCCCCGTTTCCCATGTAATTGCCTGTTGCGCCTTACCCGTCTCAAAGACCTTACCCGTCACACAACTTTCACAAGGTGAGTTTTCATTCCATAACTCTGCGTAACATTTGCTTCCCAACAACAATTGCCGTTTTTTCCCTGTCCTCCGGCTGGCAGCCTCATTCATAAATATTATTCTAAAGTCCTTATCCACGATGTTAATACAGTCTTGAATGCCATCCAGGGCTGTCTGTAAAAATCTTTCTGATACCTCCATTTCACCTCCGTAAAAAAAATATCACATTTTCTTTTTTGCCATGCGTCAGAAAGTATTTGAAAAATTAATATAGCATAAGTCTTAATATCATCGCAATATATAAATTATTACCGGTAATTTTTTACTTGCTAATAATTTATCGATTATGTAAGATTTTGCTAACATTTTTATGTTCCCCCATAATGCAAATCGCCTTTTTACAAATCTGAAAAGAGATGTCATACACTAAGAAAGCATCACCTGCATTTTATGTTCATTGTATAGGAATTTCGTTTTATTTATTATGATAAAAAACAGCCTTTGGAAACGCATGGTCTTTGGTTATGTTATCATTGCATTGTTCATGCTTGCCATGAGTTTTTATTTAATCTTCCGTCTCAACCATCTCAACAAGGTCACTGATTCTATTATGAAAACTGATATCCCTTCTGTTGAAAATGGAGAAAAACTGGTAGACAGCCTTCTAGAGCAAGTTCGAAACGAAAAAAAATATCTCATTACCAATGACGATGCCTTTTTGGATCTCTTCGACAAGAAGAAAAGAGAATTCCTTGACCGGCTCAAATCCATGGAAGAATCTACGAATGATCGGGAAAAGAAGCTATTTATAAATCAGATAAAAGAATTACACAATAAATATCTTTCTATGGTTTCTAAAGAAATCGTACTGGTGGGTAGCGAGGAGATAATCCCCCCTGACAGCCGTTATGAAGAGGAAATGAAAAAAACACTTGACCAGCTTACCGAATCTATAAATAAGTTAACCCTTGCCTTACAGACAGGATTAATTAGAAAAATAGAACTATTTCAAAAAATTGGATACAAATCTGCAAAAGTATCCCTTATCATCATCTTGTTTGCCGTCCTGTTTGGGGTAATATTCGCTTATTTCTTTACCCGCAGCGTATGCTCTCCCATAAAAATTCTAAAAGATGCTACTGACCATATTGCAGATGGAGATTTAGATTATCGGATTGAAGTTACCGCCAATGATGAAATCGGTACACTGGGAACGGCATTTAATCAAATGTGCAATAAACTCAAGGAAATGGACCAGATGAAATCGGAGTTTGTTTCCAACGTTTCTCATAACCTGAAAACACCTTTAACGGCTATCCGGGAGGCTAATGATCTCCTATTGGAAAAAATAGCCGGTCCTATAACAGAACCACAAATAAAACTCCTTACTATTATAAAGGAAGAGGCGCACCAGCTTACGATGATGATCAACGACCTGTTGGACATCTCGCGGGTAGAGGCAGGATTGATGAGATACAACTTCCAATCCTCCGACATTCATGATGTTATTCGAAAGAGTATGGATGAGATACGCTTTCTTGCGGAGAATAAAAATATCCATATTCAATGTGAAAATGGTGATTCTGTACCAAAAATTTTATTAGACCGCGACAAAATTGCTCAGGTAATGGATAACCTCTTAAGCAATGCCATTAAATTCACCCTACCGGGAGGTACCATCCTGATAAAAGCGAACGTGGTCGAATCCCATGACATCACCCAGTTCTTTAGAGAGCAAAATCGTCTCAATAATGTGCATTCTTTCGTTAAAGTCAGCATATCAGATACGGGGATTGGAATACCTGCTGAATGTCATAAAAAAATATTTGATAAATTTCAACAGGTAAATAACAAAGGAAAAGGCGGCATCAAAGGGACAGGGTTGGGACTTTCCATTGCAAGGCATATTGTACTTGACCATGGGGGTGATATTTGGGTAGAAAGTAATATGGGAAAGGGAAGTACATTCTATTTCATCCTTCCCTGCAGTTATGATTATGCTTTGAGTATATAAACGATTTTTAATGATTACATTGAGCATCAGGACAATACCAGATAAAGGACGAAAAAGTGCATATTACAAACATTAAGAAATACTATTTCTCTCTATTCTTTTTTCCTGTTTTTTTTCTCGGTGCCGGTTGTGTCTGTACGACCCATATAAAAGATTTAACGGCAAAAAATGAGGAAATTAAAATCATCAAACTTGACATTCAACACAAGGAAAAAACGATCACAGACCTCATGGATCGTCTCTCTATGAAAGATCAGGAGATTGGAAAACTCACAGATGAACTTCATGCTGCCCACGAGACAATTGAAGAACTAAAAAGCGATATAGAAAAGCTCCGCGAAGTTGACGTGCAAATGGAAGAAAAGAAGTCAGAAGTTGATAACCGTATTGAAGAAACGATCACAACAAGTTCTCCTGAAGCAACACCACAAACTGATTCAAAAAGTACAGAAGAGCAAAAAACGGAATAATTTTATTAATACATCCAAGCTATGCCAGGCGAAAAAATATTAGTCATAGATGATGACGCAAATATCCTGGAAGTGCTCCAGATGCGTTTGAAGGCATGGAACTATCACGTCACCATTGCCCGGAATGGCAATGAGGCAAAATCCGCATTATCTACAACTCCTTTCAATCTTGCCATTATTGATTTACGACTGTCCGAAGAAAACGGCATTAAATTAATGGAAGACATTATAAGTAATTATCCGAATCTCCCTGTTATTATCTTAACGGCACATGGAAGCATTGAAAGCGCTGTTGAGGCCATGAGAAGAGGGGCATACAGTTATATCACCAAGCCATTTAATAACGAAGACTTGTCGCTTCACATAAAAAATGCCTTAGAAAAACAATTACTCACCAGAGAAATAGAACATCTCAGGAACCAGCTCGATGAGCAGAATAATTTCAAACACATTATCGGTAATAATAAACGGATGCAAGAAATCCTTGAACGGGTTTCTAAAATCGCAAAAACCGACTGCACCGTTTCTATTTACGGTGAAAGTGGAACAGGCAAGGAACTCATTGCCAGAGCCATACATTACAACAGCAACCGTTCAAAAAACCATTTTGTTGCCACAAATTGTGGCGCTATACCTGAAGGATTATTGGAAAACGAACTCTTTGGACATGTCCGGGGAGCATACACAGATGCCCATGAGTCAAAAGAAGGGCTCTTCTCACAAGCAAACGAAGGCACTATCTTTCTGGATGAAATCGGGAATACCTCACCTGCCTTGCAGATTAAACTTTTGAGGGTATTGCAAGAACGGGAAATTAAACCAATTGGCGGTACAAAGAGCGCCAAGGTCGATGTACGTGTCATCGTAGCCTCCAATACCGATTTACAAAAGGCAGTAAATGACGGCAAGTTTCGCGAAGACTTGTTTTACAGAATCCACGTCGTACCTATTTATATCCCGCCACTCCGCGAAAGAAAGGACGACATCCATTTACTGGCAACTTACTTTATGACTGGATTCTGCAAGATACTTAAAAAAGATATCAAAGGATTTACACCTGCGGCTATACAGAGAATGAGCCTCTACGACTGGCCGGGCAATATACGTGAATTACAGAATAAGGTTGAACACGCCGTCATTATGACCAATAAAGACGCCATCACACCGGAAGACCTCTTTACCGAAACAAACACCCTCAAAAATACCTTTAATTCATACAAAGATGCCAAAGAAAGATTTGAACGTGAATATATCGAAAACCTTTTGAAAATAAGCAAAGGTAACGTCACAAATGCCTCAAAGATAGCAAGACGCTACAGGGCTGATATTTACAAATTGATTAAAAAACATAATATAGACCCGGAAAACTACAAAAACAGCCTTACTGCAATAAACATCGAAAAGATTAGTGTATAACTAAACCATACATTGCATGCAAACATATACATTGTGTATGTTTTTTCATACATGCATATAGTATATAAGCTTTTTATATAGCCTCACTTAGCACAGCTTGTAATATATGTATGTTTTTTAATACAAAATATGTTGCCGTCTCTAATTAAAGCGAAGCAACACAATCAATACACTTGTCATAACAAGTTTAATTTTAAATAGTTACGTATTCGTTTTATCTTTGTTATAAATTGCATAATAAGAATTTTTTGGCAAGCATATTGCTCATTTACCATATATAAGCCAAATAGCAATGCTGAGAGTGTTCTCAAGCGTATGGCTTAAGTTTCCAAAATTTCAGGAGGAGATGGAAATGTTAAAGAAGTTTGGTATTGGTCTCGCCTTTATTGGCGCATTGATGTTTGCTGGCGTAAGTAATGTATTTGTAACCTCAGTCAGCGCAGAAGAGAAGAAGGAAGAAAAGAAAGAAGAGAAAAAGGAAGAGAAGAAGGAAGAAAAGAAGGGTCACTAAAATTAATCAAAGGGTACTTGCTATAAGCAACCCTTTACATGGTAAAAACAAAAAAGGCAACTTATACGAGTTGCCTTTTTTGTTTTATAAAGGCTGCAAAAAATCAGTCATTACCCATTGCGACACTTTCTATTATTTTATTGTAATGATCCCCACAACCACAAACCTCTATAGTTCTTTCGTTTTCAGAAACTGCTATTAAAGTCACTTTCAAGTATTCT
>VGXX01000041.1 GCA_016873155.1 Planctomycetota bacterium
CTTGTTCATGGCGTGTCGGAATAAATTGTATCTTTGAATCCAGCAGGGAATCAAGGATGTCTATGTTTTCCTCTCCTGGGATTCCAAAGATGAACCGAACACCCTCGTTTTCCAAACATTTTACAAGCAGGTCTGATGCCTTCATAAATTTTTAATATTTCCAGGCATATAATTATAGGTAATTATAAATGTATTGGTTTATCAACAACAGCATGCGCAGCCTCTAGAATGGCTTCAGAAAGAGTGGGGTGGGGGTATATATTGCTCGATAGCTCGGAAGCTGTGCCTTCTAAAATTGTGGTAAGTGAGACTCCCCACATCAACTCACCCACATTGGGCCCTATGGCATGTACCCCTAATATTTCACCGTATTTTTCATCTGCAATAATCTTTACAAACCCATCCTCATATTCTCCATCAATAATGGTCTTACTATTGGCAATAAGCGGAAATTTCCCCACTTTTATTTTGTGTCCTTTGCTTTCAGCCTCTTCCTGTGTAAGTCCTGCACTTGCAACCTGTGGAGAGCAATACGTTACCCGTGGAATATTTTGATAATTTATCGGGGTAGTTTCTTTGCCTGCAATGTGGGAAACGGCAAGTAAACCTTCATGTGAAGCCTTGTGAGCTAGAAGGGGGGGGCCGGTAATGTCTCCGATTGCATAAAGTCCCTTTTGGCTGGTCTCCATAACTTCATTCGTTTGCAAATATTTCCCTTTAAGACTTAATGAGAATTTTTCTATTCCAATATTGGTTAATGCCGGTGTTCTCCCTAATGCCAAGAGTAAACAATCTGCTTGTAAATATTCCTTTCCCTTTTCGGAGAAAGGGACAGGGTTTTCGGCTGTGGCAGGGGGATGGGATGTATCAATCTTGCTTTTTGTTTCTACACGGACGCCATTATCAACTTCGACCTTCTCTAACGAGGTGTTTGTTAAAATGTCAACACCTCTTTTAGCAAGTATTTTCCTTAAAGTAGCGCGGGTTTCTTTGTCTTCGGCAGGAAGAACGTCATCCAGAAGTTCTACGATGGTGACTTTTGAACCAAGGATATTAAAAAGATACGCGAACTCAATTCCTACAGCACCACCACCAGCTATAATGATAGATTTAGGAATCTCTTCCTGTACCAAGATGTCATCGCTGGTGAGTACGTATTTCCCATCGCAGGGAATTGTGGGGGGGATGAGCGGGACAGAACCGGTAGCCAGGATAACATTTTTTGTTGCTATATTTCCAATGTCTGTTCCATTTTTTTTTATCAATACACTATTTGCAGAAGTGAATAGCCCTTCGCCTTCAAAGACCTCGACATTATTTTTTTTGAGGAGAAATTGTGTTCCCTGGAATAATCGTTTAACGACGGACTCTTTACGCCGATGAAACTGTGGATAATTAATTCCTAATTTATCAAAGGTAATTCCATATTCATGTGCCTTAAGTAGCTTACGGTAAATGTCTGCAGAATGTAAAAGTACCTTTGTCGGGATGCAACCCTGATGCAAACACGTACCACCGACTTTATTTTTTTCGACGAGCGCAGTCTTTATTCCAAGCTGGGCAGCCTTTATGGCTGCTATGTAACCGCCAGGCCCGCCACCAATGATTACCAGATCGAGGGTAGCGCTTCTCCCAGGCAATTATCCCTCCTTTTTCCAGGTGAATAATATAACGAATATCAGCGCAATTGCGATAACCATAATTGCCTTTGGACTAATATCCGGAATGATCGATTTCTCCATTGATAACGATAATAATTTGCCTATCATGTTTCACCTCCTTTTGAAATTAAGATTTTATGGCGAAAATCAATTATTTAAAAGATACTTGTCAGAATGAACTACTTTGTGTAAATCCATAATATTTATAATTTTTATTTTCAACTGATACTCTTCCTGTGGATATTCTCTTTCAACTTTTTCCAACTGCGGTGAATAACCGTTTAGAACAGCTACCACATTTTTTGAGACTGCCCTGCCAACTATTTGATAGCCCGTATCGGTCTTCGCATCGTAGATAGCAATAGATATATTCGGGTTCTCAAGAATATTTTCTATTGTTTTTTTGCAAAACCACGATTTGAAAGCTACATGTTCATTGTCAGGTAAAAAAATCAAACCCTTTGCTACCGCGAGGTGTACCTCTTTATTTTTGTTTGACGTTGCCACATAAAATAGTTCAACCTTTTTACTAAAATCATTAATTCGGCTCAGGATATTTTCCATTGTATACCCGGCGACTCAAACACAGGAATTTATCAATTATAAAGGCACATCACTTTCAAAACTTTTGATGTGCCTTTATAAATACCATTAAAAATTCATATTCCTATTTACCGCATTTTATGTGGTTACTGTTTCCATAACCGGTTTTGAAACAGGTACTGCGCTTGATTTGTACCAGTCCCGGTAATAATCGCCTGAATCGTATAATTCCTTCAAATTCTGCAATACTTGTTCAAAAACTTGTTTCCAGTCCGAACCCACCCTGAATGCAAACATGGAATTTCTGGGATTCTTTGTTGTTTTAATTGAGTTTCTAAAACGTGTCCTTAAGTTATCGCCTGCATAAATATGGTCGTAAACATACTGCATGCCGTCAATAAAGTCTTCTAATGTCATGTCTACTAAACGATGAACCACGTGGGCAGTATCGTAATACTGCCAATCCTCTGGATAGTTTTTCCTGAAAATCCTCTTCTCTGAATCCAATCTTGCATAGAGTTGTGTCTTGGGGAATGGACAGTTAATGCCAAAGGTGAGAATATCAATATTGTTTTCCAATATGAACTCAGTCATTCTCTTAAAAGAATCTTTGTCGTCTCCATCGGCTCCAAATACTACGGAACCCCAGACAACCAGGCCGGCATTGTGAATCTTTTGTATACAATCAAAATAACTATCGGTACCCAACTTCAGGTTCACGCGTTTATTCATTTTCTGCAAAACGGCCTCATTCGTAGATTCTATACCGATAAGCATGCCAAAATTACCGCTCTTTGCCATATAATCTAATGTTTCTGGGTCTTGAGAGATGTTTAACGCAGTGAATCCTAACCAATCTTTGTGTATACCACGCTCCACCATCCCTTTGAAAAGGTCTCGCGCCCTCTCGTTTGATTTTTTACCATGACCATAGAAGTTATCTTCCGCCAACATCAATCCCTTGTAATCTGTGGCTGCCATCTCATCGAGGACATCTTCATAAGGTCTTTCCCTGAATTTCCTGCCCTGGAATGTAGGCACACTGCAGAAATCACAATAGTTCGGGCATCCTTTTGTTGTTACGATGGAAGAAAATTTATAGTTGTATTTATTTTTCAAGAGTTCGCGGTTCGGATACACCTTCTTCATCAGGCTAAGGGGAGGCAAGCCGCCCTGGTAGACCTTTTTTAATTTTCCTGCTTCAAAATCTTTTATGACCTGCGGCCATACTTCTTCTGCCTCACCCACAAAAACTGCATCTACGTAATTTGCCGCTTCTTCCGGCATAACCGAAGCGTGTATTCCGCCCATGATTACCGTCATCCCTTTCTTTCTGCAGGCAGTTGCAATCTTGTATGCCCTGGGAGACTGATAGGTAACTGAGGTAATACACACAAGGTCTACCGGTTTAAAAGTGAGTTCGTCATTATCGTTTATTGCCAATTCAATATTTTCGTCGATAACGTCAAATTCCCAATCACCGGGTGTAAGAGCTGCAACGTAGGCAAGATTTAAAGGCATCTGGACGATTACCGTAATACTCTCCTCACCATGCCTGCCCGGTTTATGTGGATTAATTAACATCATTTTTCTACTCATATTTTATTTACCTCCAATTCTCCATTATTAAATTAGCTACGCTCCATCCAGAAGAGACAACGGCACAAATCCCAGGACCTGGTCTTGTCCAATGTCCTGTTAAATATAGATTTTCAATCGGTGTCTTCTGGGGAAGCCTATTCTCCCACATTTGGTCGACCGCAACTTCCCAGCCGTAAGCGGCTCCGTTTGTGTTTGATGTGTATCGTTCCAGGGTTTTTGGTGTAGCTGACTCTTTTACTTCGATGTATTTTTTTAAATCCGGAATATATGTTTCTAATCGATTGATCGTTTGTAATGTCATGTGTTCTTTAAAAGATTTCCAATCGGTAACGTCTTTATACATCGCTTTATCCAAATAGACAACCACAGATATTATTTGCTTATGTGAAGGTGCAAGGGCAGGACTTATTTTTGTCGGAACGGAAATGTATAACCATTCTTTATCCAGAGCGCTTGCATCTGTGGCTGTATGATAAAACCCTCTCTTTACCTTCGTTAAATCTGCATCACCTCCAACGCCTAAATATAAAAGAAAAAAGGAACAACTTTCCCTCATCCCTTCTACTTTTTTAACAAAGGATGAATCCAATTTACCTTCTACTAGGTCAAAAAAAGTCTGCCTGGCATCAATATTCGACACAACTAAGCCGGAGGGAATTTTTTTACCATCCTGTAACTTAATGCCTTTTACGGAATTACCATTCAGAAGGATTTTTTTGACTCTTGATGATAGCATAACGTGTCCGCCAAAATCAATAAATTTCTTAAAAATTGCATTAGCAAACTCTTGCGTACCACCCGCAGGGAAAAATGCACCGTCTTTGAGATAATTAATCATCATTTGACACATTGCAATAGCGGATGCCTGAGCAGGGGGGAGACCTATGTATCCCCATTGGCCGGCAAGTATCATTTTGAGTTCGTCGTTCTTAAAAAAGGCATCTAACATCTCGCCATACGTCCGATCCTTATATTTGTCAATAATTTGGCTTTTTTCATTGTTAAATGTAGCGCGGTAGAGTTTTATAAAATCCTGGAAAAAATCTTTGATACTATCTTTTTCCAATGGATAACGATCCTGTAAACGTGCGATATACTTGTCCAGGTCGGCTGGAATTTCGATGCAGAAGTTGGGGAAAATCAGGTGATCCATTGGGTCGAGGGGATAGAAATCCATTTCAATCCCAAGTGTCTTAAAACAGCGACCGACAACGCTCCATTTTCCGCAACCTCCAATATGATGAACTGCGGCATCGAAGGTAAAACCCTTTCGCTTAAAAGAAGTGCAATAACCTCCGGGAATGAAGTGTTGCTCCACCATGAGCACTTTTTTCCCGCATTTGGCAAGAAAGGCAGCGCATACTAATCCTGCTACGCCAGCGCCAATCACAATCGCATCATAATAAGGATAGAGCATATCCTTTTTTGTGGATTGAATACACGTATCGGAAGACAGCATGAATTACGGTTTGTATTTGGAGATAATTAAGGATGAATTATTTCCCAATCGGGAGAAAGAGTTTATAAGGACATTCTTGACTGGGACAGCCCTGCTGTTGTTGGGCACGTAATCTAGATCACACTCTGCATCCGATTCCTTATAATTGATAGTGGGCGGAATTGTGTGTGTTTTGATGGACATCAATGCAGCTATGGTTTGTAAAGCACCAGAGGCATCAAAACACTCACCGGTCATAGATTTTATAGCTGACACAGGGATGAGTTTTGATCGCATACCAAAGACCTCTTTAATAACTTTGGTTTCAAGGGCATCACCATGAACACCGGAATAGGCGTTGGCGGAAATGTAGGAAATGTCATGCAGTGTCAGATTGGCATCATTAAGAGCGTTCATAATGGCTCTCCTGTTCCCGTCTATTTGATATTCTGTGCTGACGGCCATTTTAGGTTCGAATGCAGTTCCGTAACCCTTAACCTCTGCATAGATGTGCGCATTTCTTTTCAGAGCGTCTTCCAAAGTTTCCAGAATAACTAACGCCGATGCCTCGCCAATAATCATTCCATTGCGCCTCTTATCAAATGGAGCGCAAATTTCCGGCGTTTCATTCTTGCTGCCAGCCAGTATCCTGGAATTATGTGAACCCCAAAATATGTCATGGGTTAATCCATGCACACCGCCTACAACAGCCGCCTTCACACGACCCATCCGAAGGAAATCAGAGGCATAAATAATCGCATCGACACTGCTCGTTACTCCGTTTGAAATGGTGGTATTGAGTCCCGTGGCCTTACAGAAAATAGAGGCGCGGCTTGCCGGCGCATTCAACACGGTGTTAGGAAAGTCCATGGGATTGACGTAACTGGGACCTTCACGCAAAGACTGGAAATCAAAGGAACTGATGCTGTCAATACTTCCATAGGTAGAGCCGACGACAATGCCCAGTTCATCACCGCTATAGGTATCGTTTTCAAGGTTCGCATCTTTGATGGCAAGGACCGTTCCTGATGATACGAGGAGCGAGGTTCTATCGATATGTCGGATTCCTTTTTGACCGAGATAAATCTTGGCATCAAAATCAGAGATTTCTCCCGCCTGTTTGCTGTTAAATTTACTTACATCAAACAGGGTGACGGGTTTTATACCCGATACGCCTTCGGTTAAATTTTTCCAAAAAATATCCTTGTCCGTCCCGAGAGGCGAGATAACCGAAACACCTGTAATAACGATTCTCGTTTTTTCCATCACAAACCTTCTTTTATCCTGTGAACTTTTTTACAACCAGACAACTATTGTTACCGCCAAATGCATGGGCATTGTTCAATGCAATATTTACCCGTTGTTTTCTCATAACATTGGGTACATAGTCCAGATCGCATTCAGGGTCCGATGTCTCATAGTTAATCGTTGGAGGAATGATATCGTTCTGGACAACTAAGGCGCAGGTAATTGCTTCAATGGCGCTTGCAGCGCCCATAGTATGTCCGATCATTGATTTAATGGAACTAATTGCAAGATTACTGGGTTTATCCCCGAACACCTTCTTAATTGAAATCGTTTCAGCCTTGTCATTCGCAGGGGTTCCCGTTCCATGCGCGCTGATGTACTGGACGTCTTCAGGGCTCAGGTCTGCGCTTTTTAAAGCCTTTTTCATGGCAGAGACAACTCCTTCTCCGTCAGGGTGGGGTATTGTAATATGGTAGGCATCACAGCTAAGACCGTAACCGATAATTTCAGCATAAATATTCGCATTTCTTTTTACTGCATGGTCGTGCGATTCCAGAAGAAGCATCCCAGCGCCTTCACCCACCATCATGCCTTTTCTATTTTTATCAAAGGGCTGGCAGATATCAGGAGCAATAGCGCCCAGTCTGGCAAATCCCGTATAGGCAACTTTCGAAAAAGGGTCTGAACCGCCCGCAAGCATCATGTCCACCCTTCCAAACTTAATCAGGTCATAGGCATATCCAATTGCATAATTACCCGCAGCGCAGGCAGTGGGTATAATCGTATTGGGACCTTTCAAACCAAACTCAATAGCGATATTTGCCGGGATGTTGTTACAGGGATGCTTCAAAAACAGGTCCGGGTCGACCTTGTCTTCACCATCTTTATGCCTGATATAATTCACCTTTTCCAGGATTTGAATTTCTCCTGCGGTTGTTCCAACAGAGACCCCAATCCGTTCTAAGTTAATCTTATTCAAATCAAGCCTGGCATCGTTTAAAGCCAGCTTCGTGGCTGCAATTGCAAACTGAGAACCTTTGCCAATTTTTTTGAGAATATCGTTTTTTATATAATCCGCATAATTGAAATTTTTTACTTCACATCCCTTATGAACCTTATAGCCGGAAGTATCTATGCACGTCACGTTGTCCACACCGGACGCCCCTGCGATAAGGGCATTCCAAAATGTGTCCTTCCCTGACCCGATAGGGGTAATCATTCCTACGCCTGTTATAACAACACGTTTATTCATAAACTATACCAAAGCACTTTTTTCTGCAATGCCAAAGGTCAACGATGCCTTCGCAACGGTTTTTTCTTCAACTTTTACCGTCGCCTGAACAATAGCGCCCTTGGAGACAATTTTTTCCACGATAATTTCTACGAAGAGTTGATCGCCGGGGAATACAGGTTTTGTAAACCGTGCATTATTGACTGATGCTAATAAAAAAACGGTATTCTTGTCGTTTTGCTGAGCGGGGAGACTCTTACGGAATAATATTATGGAAGCCTGCGCCATCGCCTCGATGATCAAGACGCCTGGCATGATGGCAAAATCAGGGAAATGTCCGACAAAGACAGGTTCGTTGCCGGATACATTTTTGACACAAACGATTTTTTTCCCCTCTTCGAACTCAACAACCTTATCAATAAATAGAAAAGGATATTTTTGAGGAAGAAGAGATCGAATTTCCTCAAATAATATCATTTTAAGTATGCCTTTTTTGTGTTAATCATGTAAAGTATTACCCGGTAATCGTGTTACGCAATAATAAATATTATGTCTTAAATTTTTAATAAAGTTTTACCCCCCTTTATCTACCGTTCATGAAGAAGGGTAAATAAAGGGGGGTAATTGGTTTGTGTCTTGTTGCGCTATGTATCAAGCATCTTATGAGGTGAGTTTGCCGCTCTCTGCCAATACTGATTTTGTTAAATCAATTGTCGCGCTTAATGAGGTAATATCTACAAGCTTTTCTTCAGGTATCTGTACTTTAAACTTTTTTTCAATGAGTGCCAGAATCTCTAAGGCTAAGAGGGAATCTATCTCAAGGTCTTTAAAGAAATTTGCATCTCTTTTGTCCCAAATCTCATTTTCGTCTAACTCAGTAACCTCTGCAACAATAGCGGTTACACCTTTTTCAATCTCTCCAGCGTTCAAAATTATCCTCCTTTATTAAACTGCCTAAACAAAAGACACACATATACTCATAGTATTTTGAAAATAACGAAAACATAGTAGCAGACATAATTTATCTTGTCAATAATATTCTTTAAGCTCGATAGAAAAGAAATTAGTGAGTATCGAAATTAAATTGAGGGGAGTGGGTTCATGCCGATTGCAGCCGAAACTTATAAATCCATAAACCTCACGACTGCAAAAATTTCATCGACTGACATGTCCTCATGAAAATGGGGAGTAGCGCACCTCACCAAATTTATAACGTCTGATAATATATATTATGTTATAATCCAGAGCGGCTTTTTTCAAACTTTGTATATTCGTATCCCCATTTTCATGAGGACAAGTCTTTTTCGCTATGTGTCCCAAAGTACAGACAGGTTTTAAACCTGTCTCTACCTGTCCAAAACGCAACACACCTATTTTGCCTTCCTTGGAGCCCTCTTTTCTGATCCATGTTGTCTGAGTTTATCCAGTGCACTTAAAGCCTTATATATTTGTCTTTCTAAGATGGTTTCGTATTTGGATAATTCCTCAAGCCTGTTTTTACCTTCGGTTATTTTTAAGGCCTTTAATTGAGACAGTTCTTTATTTGTCCTTTTTCTAGTCCTAAAAAATCCTTGCTCGTACTCCTGAATGCAAGACGACCCAAACTCTATTATCTGGCTTTCAATCTTCAAACACCGTTTCAATCGCCAAACACCGGAAACGATGCGATCCACAAGAATTGATTCTATTTCTCCGGAAGGTTTTAATTCTTTTAAAAGCCTGTTTCTGATCTCGTCAAGTTCAGATGCACACTCTCCTTCTATCAATATTTCGCTGCTGAAGATATGCTGCCTTGCGGTACTTTCTGCAGGTTTTACTGTTTCTGAGGTTGGCTTCGTTTCTTTACTTTCTGATTTTGGCAGGTTCGATTGCACGGGCGGCGCAACTATCGTGCTCATTATCTTGTCGACCTTTTCTTTGCTACTGGTTTCCTTATTTTTCCTACGCAAAATATCTTCTTTCAAAATTGTTGCCATAATTCCTCCCTTTCTTGTTTCGAAAATATCCGCAGGGTAACAGTTATATTTATTCTGAACGGAGCGATGAATCTAAATTTAGATTTGATCATACTATCTCATAATTAATGGAATTATTCAATAAATATTTTTTCCTAACTTAAATATACCGTATTACAGAGCTTGCTTTACTCCCACATATTTAATAGAATTAAAACCTATGAAAATTAACGAAATCTTTAAGAGTATTCAAGGAGAGACATCTTACGTCGGTCTCCCTTGTGCCTTCATACGGGTAACAGGTTGTAATTTACGTTGCAGTTACTGCGATACCGCTTACGCCTATGAAGAAGGGAATGAAATGTCCTTGAGCGCTATTCTTGAATGCATTGCCGGATTCAAGACTACAATAGTCTGTGTTACGGGAGGTGAACCGCTGTCAAATAATGAGACGCCGTTTTTACTTGAAGCGTTACTGGATAAAAATTACACTGTTTTAGTCGAAACGAACGGAAGCTATGATATCCGCACGATACCACAAAGGGCTATTAAGATCATGGATATCAAATGCCCCGACAGCAATATGAGTCATCTCATGAATTGGCAGAATATTAATTATCTGATAAAATCTGATGAGGTGAAATTTGTCTTAAGTTCACGGAATGATTATGACTGGACGAAGGCCGTAATTCAGAAATATAATTTACCCAAAATTGCCAGAGTACTAATAGGAACTGCCTTTGGCGCAATTTCTCCTAAAACTGTCGTGCAATGGATTTTGGAAGATAATCTCGATGTGCGGTTTCAACTCCAACTCCACAAATATATCTGGGAGCCTCTGGCAAGAGGCGTATAGTTTCGATTTATGATTTACGATGTACGATTTAAAGACTGAAAAGATAAATCGTAACTCCCAAATCGTAAATCTAAAATTTCTCCTCAATTTTTCAAGTTATAATACCAATGAAAGAATTAGCTATTGTGCTGGTCAGCGGTGGGATGGATAGCTGTGTAACTGCGGCTATTGCGAATGAACACTATCGGCTAGCGCTCTTACACGTTAATTACAGTCAGCGCACAGAATCACGAGAGCTTATGGCTTTTCTGGATATTGCAGCATTCTACAACATTCCAGAAGAAAGGCTTCTTATATCTAACATTGATTATTTGGGCAAGATTGGTGGTTCGAGTCTAACGGACTTGAGCATGGACGTTCAGAATGCACAGTTGCACAGTAAAGAAATTCCTTCCTCCTATGTCCCGTTTAGAAATACGCTTTTTCTGACCATTGCAGTTTCCTGGGGAGAAGTTATAGGGGCAAAGAAAGTATTTATTGGCGCTGTGGAGCAGGACAGCCCCGGCTATCCCGACTGCAGGCCAATATATTATGAAGCCTTTAACAAACTTATCAAGGCAGGCACAAAACCCACAACGTGCATTGAGGTGGAAACCCCGCTCATTAGCAAAAGCAAATCAGAGATTGTGAAAATGGGCATTTCTTTGAATGCCCCCTTCCATCTGAGTTGGTCGTGTTACAAAAACACGGATAAGGCCTGCGGCGTATGTCATAGCTGTTTCCTGAGGCTAAAAGCTTTTAAAGAAGCCGGTGTGAAAGATCCGATTGCGTATATTTAATCATTTATAAAACAACAATTCCCTCTTTTCTAGCCGCTTGATTCAATTTGGCGTCGTTGCTTGAAAAATATACCTCGGACTTGATTTTGCATTTGAGAATCACGGCAGACGCCAAATGAATGGAATCAAAACCTCTGAGAAGATGTTTTTCGGCTATATCTCCGGCAATCTTTATTAATCCATCCGTAATCTCTATTAAAAAATAGCTCTCCCAGTCTCTATTAAAATCCTCTACCATTTTTCGCAGCCTTGCAATAGAAAACCCACCTTCTTTTTGTTTCCTGGCAAAGGCAGACCTTGCCTCAGCATAAGCAACCTTTGAAGTGGAAACAACCGTTGCGTCAAGGATAATACCCTTTATTTTCTCAGAACCAATCTCCTCCACATACAATTTAACCAGGTCGCTAGTATCGAGGTAAACAATCATCTTCTGTCTTCAATAACTATTTCGGAAACAGTCTTGCCTTTAATTCTAACCGGCTGTTTGCTTCCCGATGGTTTGCCACCCTTCCATACGGCAAAACCCTCTTTGATAAGGGAAAGCAGTTTGGAATCTTCGTCTGCCCTTTCCACAGGTACAACCGTAGCAATTATCTTCTTCCTTTCAGTAATTGTAATCTTTTCTCCCTTTTTTATCTTACGGAGATAGTGGCTTAATCTATTTTTTAACTCTTTAATGCCTACAGTCATCATGGTCACATTTTAATTCGATGTAGCTACTTCTGTCAATGACATTTTTAACAAAAGCAGAAGATGTTTGCTTTGTAATGGCGCCAAAATCCTCATCGCCTTTTCTTTTTAAAATGGGGAGTTGGTGGTTGCTTTGCTTCACCCGGCGGCTGCTTTTTAACGTCAGCCAAGGTTATCCCCGAAACAGTTCTGATAACACACCCCTTTGAGGCAGGAACGCACTCTTTCTTGTTCAATTCACAATGTCCACGATTTTCGTATCGGCAGTACATAATATAGATGGAATATTTAATTATATTTTTTCACTTGCGATTTTATCCAATGCGGTTATGAGCCGATCAATATCCTTTTCTGTATTGAAGTATCCCGGACTGATTCTGACAGTACCATCTGGAAACGTGCCCAGCACCTGATGCGCAAAGGGGGCGCAATGGAGACCAGGGCGAACGGCAATGTCAAAGGATTGATCAAGAATGCCGCCGACTTCTGCGGGTTTAAATCCCTTGATATTTATGGAGAGGATACCAACTTTTTTGGAAATATCCGTAGTTCCGTACAAAATGAATCGCCGATCATCCTTTAAAGCGTTTATGAGTTTGCCGGTTAATTTTTGTTCATGATTTCTGATCGTTTGGATTCCTTTTGATAGAACAAAGTCAATCCCCGCCCTGAGACCTGCGATACCGACCGTATTGGGAGTTCCGCTTTCAAGTTTGTAAGGCAATTCTTCCGGCTGGGATAATGAGGCCGGTTCAAAACCTGTCCCCCCTTCCCTCCACGGTTCCAGGTTTACCCCTTCGCACACATACAACCCCCCCGTTCCCGTTGGGCCCAGCGGTCCTTTATGACCAGTGAAGGCAAGCATGTCGATGAAATCTTTATTGACGTCAATTTCACATACACCGGCTGTTTGAGCGGCATCCACCATAAATATGACTTTCTTTTCTCTTGAGATCCTGCCAATCTCCTGGATGGGCTGGATCGTACCGATGACATTGGGTGCATGCGCCATAACAATCAAACGTGTTCTGGGCGTGATGGCGTTCTTGATATCATCTGGATCAATGAAGCCGTCCTGAGAATTTCTTACTTTGGTTACAGTAATTATTTTTCTTTTTTCTAGTCCATGAAGTGCGCGGGATACAGCGTTGTGTTCGAGATAGGTCGTAATGGCATGATCTCCAGATTTGAGCAGCCCTTTAATACCCATGTTTATGGCATCGGTTGCATTAAAGGTGAAAACAAACCGATTACTATTCTTGATACCAAATAATTTCGTGACAACCGCACGGGTATCTTCAATTTCCTTTTCTGCCGCTACTGCCATCTTGTGACCTGACCGTCCGGGGTTTGCGCCCAGCGTACGGTAAAAGGTGTCCATTGTTTTATATACAATTTCTGGTTTTGGAAACGTTGTTGCTGCATTATCAAGATAAATCATAGAATTCACATTCCTATATATTTTGCATAAAGTCCCTTTGCCACAGCGGCATCGTTTGTACCGGTAATGATTAATCGTCCATCTGGAAATACCGTTAACTCATATATGTCTATTTTCAGCCGTAAGAGAAAGCTGTTAAAAGACACTTCACCCACATGCTCTAATCGTGCTGCAAGTTTCGCCAGATCAAGATTCGATCCGTTAGGGTGTAAAATTTGTACGGCATTTCTGCCGCACAGGGAGGTTGTCATTGAATACTTATCTTTAGACAGGAATTCATATTGGCGCTGTTTGCACGTTATACAATCGGATTTTTCCAGAATATCATCGGTATGCAGCTTTTTAATTTCGTTACGCCAGAGGTCTATCTTCAAAAGCCCTTTACTCAAGGCGTCATAATTCCCTGTTAATATTTTTAGCGCTTCCGCCGCCTGAATAGAGGCAATCATACTGGCAATGGGTGCGATAATTCCTGCTGTGTCGCATGTCTCAGTCGTGCCAAAAGGTGGCATAGTGTCGAGCACACACCGGAGACAGGGAGTTTTTGACGGGACAATGTTCATAGTTAAACCCATACTCCCAATGCAAGCCCCGTAAATCCAGGGTATCCCGTATTTCACACAATAATCATTGATGAGGAATCGTGACTCAAAATTATCAGTGCCATCGATAACGATATCCGCGTTATCCAGAACAATTTCAATATTGGATGGGTTGAGGTCTGCAACAATTGCCCCGACCTGTATTTGGGAATTAACTTTCTGAAGTTTCTTTTGTGCGGCAATGGCTTTTGGGAGGTTTTTGTTTATATCTTCCTCGTTAAATAAGGATTGGCGCTGCAGGTTGCTTTCTTCGATAAAATCACGGTCAACGATCTTTAGGCATTTGAGTCCGCTGCGGACAAGAAGATTGGCTGAAGTACAACCCAAAGCGCCACAGCCAACGATCACGGCAGTCTTCTCCATAAGTATTCTTTGGCCTTTATTACCTATGCCGTAGAAAAGTACCTGTCGTGCATAACGATCTGACATGCTCAATTTTTTATTTCATATGTACTTAAACACGAAAGGTCACCAGCAGCGAGGGCTTTCGCACGTTTATACGTGATTTTGGAATTTACCCCCTCGCCGAATCCTGCAATCCATTCATTGACAATATCGCACATCGTTAAAAAGTTTGCGCCGGCATTTTCCCAGTACGGTTCATGAACGCAGCTTTCGTGGTCCCATGATGTGCATTTCTCAGACTCCGACACTACCTGCGCGCCCCGATCACAAGGCATTCCGTCGCTGTGAAAGTCACCCATTATCTCAAATGCCTTCGAGGTGTTATTGCAATCTGCCGCTGACAGCCCTTTGCTTTTAACGGCCTCTTTTCCACAACTAATGCCATGTTTATGGGCGGCCTCTCCTGCTACTTTTGCGGCATCAGGATATTTGGCACAGAAGGCGGCAACTACTGCGGCTTCCCGTGTTTCTACTTCTACGATGAGACTTTGAATTCCCTGATGTATTGACTTATTGGCCAGCAATTCTTCAAGGGGTTTGTTATGGTTCGTTTTTGGATATTTCTTATACACCTGATCAAGTATTTTATCTGCATCTGCGCCGTACTTTTCTTTAAATGCAGAGACTATGGCAGACTCCCTCGACTCGGTGGTTTTTATTTTCCCAAACATCCAATAATGGATTGGACCCAATACTAAACTCATTTAGAGACTCCTCAGTGTTTAAATCAAACAGAAAATGTACTATGCGAGTTCTACAGATTCTACTTCAGGAATTTCTTCCTTGAGACGTTCCTCTACGCCGTATTTCAGCGTCATAAGCGCACTGGGACATGATCCACAGGCCCCGCGTAAACGCACCTTTACAACACCCCCCTCTACGCTTACAAGTTCTATATCGCCGCCATCTGCCTGCAGTGCTGGTCTAATATGTTTCAATGCCTCTTCTATTTTCTCTTTCATTGTGAATTCTCCTTATCTGAAAATAATATTACCCTTTTTTCTTACTAATAACCTCGTTCAACTCTTTAATAATAACATCGGGAGATATATTGTGCATGGTAGCGCCAAAGGCGATATCCTCCGTTTTTGAACCCGGACAGGTAAAACATCCCGCCCCGAAATATTTTTTTATTACAGCCTCAGCCTCTGGATATTGCTTAATTACATCTCCGATACTGGTTTTTTTTGTTATTTTTAGTTCTTCCGCCATAAACTCATACCTCCTATTTGAATCATTAGATGAGTATGTCCTTACTACGATGTAGGGTATCGGACAATGGAGCTTTTGTCAATTAAAAAACTAAAAACGCAAAGCAGGACGTTTTGAAATTTTCATTGATTAATGAATGTTTATTTCTTACAGTATTCATTATGATACAGATGTCTCATATCCCTTTTATCATTACCATAATTTTGTATTTTATTTCTTCCGTTTGGTCAATCGGATACATCGTGAAGCCCGGTGTTTTTGATAAAAAAGTTGCCAAGTGGACAATGATGATGGGATTTTTCATCCACAGCGGCTTTATCGTTTTCCTGGGCCTGGAATCGGGCAACATTCCCATAACAAACGTGTATGAGTCCTTCGTCTCATTACTCTGGTGTATTCTCTTTGTTTACATAAATCTGGACTACCTTTACAAGCTGCCGTCTTTAGACACATTTTTATTGCCTGTCGTTACTGCACTTTCAATATGGGCTCTTACGTTTGACGGAGGAAATTTGTTGATTACCGTAAGCCTTCAGAATTTCTGGCTCATAGCGCACATCATTCCTATATTCGTAGGATATGCTGCATTTACTATATCCTTTAGTCTGAGCATCATGTATTTGACACAACAGAGGCAATTGAAACACAAACTGTTTGGCTCTCTTTTTAACAAATTGCCTTCGCTCGAAGGGATTGACAAGATGATGTGGAAGACGATTTCATTCGGCTTTCCTCTCCTCACCCTTGGCCTTGTATTCGGCACATTTTGGGTAAAGACACAAAATGTTTTGGGTGAGATGTGGTATCTTGATTATAAGGTTATTTTGGGATTGGCAACCTGGTTGATATATGCGGCATTACTGCACATGCGTCTAATCGCATCATTTCATGGAACCAAGATTGCATGCCTGACCATTGCAGGGTTCTTCCTGGTACTCTTTACCTTTATAGGCACCTTCTTTATGGGGTCAAAGCATGCCTTTCAGAAGGTAAGCGAACAAACGCATACTGAGGTATTAAATGTGCAGTGACAACGTTACAAGACAAGTTAAATTGTTTTAATTTTTTGACTGAATAGTACGAATTACGATTTTAGATTTACGATTTGGGATTTAAATCAGAAATCGTAATTTGTAAATCTAAAATATTTTCATTTCGGCTTGCTTGAGCTAGGGATTAGATTATGAGTATTATTGTTGTAGGATTGAATCATAAATCAGCGCCGGTAGAGGTTAGGGAAAAACTCGCTTTTAATCCCAACAGTATCAATACCGCATTATCTCAGTTTTCCCAAAAATATCAGGATAAGAATGCGGAGATCGTCATCTTGTCGACCTGTAACCGCGTCGAACTCTACATCTCGTCGCAGGACGGCGCTATTAAGGTCGAAGACGTCTTTTCGTTTCTTGCCGACTTTCATAAGATTGAGCCAAATACCTTTTCCCCCTATATGTATCACTATAACGATGACCGTGCAGTGAATCATCTTTTCTTTGTGACATCCAGCCTCGATTCTATGGTGCTTGGCGAGTCGCAAATCCTCTCACAGGTCAAAGAGGCTTACACGACGGCAGCCATGGAAGAGGCTACGGGAAAAATTTTAAACCATCTTTTTCAGCAGGCGCTCAATGCCGCCAAGATCGTGCATACCAGGACGTCCATCGGCAAGCGTAAGGTTTCCATCAGCTCCGTAGCCGTGGAGTTCGCCGAGAAGATATTCCAGGATTTTACCGGTAAAATTGTCCTTGTCGTGGGCGCCGGTGAAATGTGTGAACTTTTGTTAAAACATCTTTACGAGGAAGGGGCGCGCACCTTCATCGTGGCGAATCGTACCTATGAACGTGCAGAGGAACTCGCCAACGAATATCATGGTCAGGCTATCAAATATGAATTGCTTGGCGAATATCTCGAAAAAGCCGATATCGTTATTAGTTCCACGTCCGCCCCGCACTATGTAATCCATGCCAATCAGGTGAAAGAAGCCATCAGGCATCGGAGGGGAAACCCGATGTTCCTTATTGATATTGCCGTTCCAAGAGATATAGAACCGGAAGTCGCCAATATTGACAATGTGTATCTCTATAACATTGACGACCTGCAATCTGTCGTCAGCCAGAACATAGACGAGCGAAACAGGGAGGTGGAAAAATGCCGTGTCCTTATTGAAGAAGAGGTGGAGCACTTTATGGCAAAGCTCGAAGAAATGAAAATAGAACCGGCGATAACCCACTTACGCAATCATTTCCATACCATCGGGAAGGAAGAGCTGGAGCGCCTGAAGCCAAAATTAAAGAACTTGGATAATGAAGACTGGGAACAGGTCGTTTATACGATGGAACGTGCCATAAACAAACTCCTCCACCATCCTGCAAAGGTGGCCAAGCAGGAGGCAAAGAACGGCGGCGGGTACCGGTACGTAGAGACCATAAAGAAATTATTTGGTATTTTTCATCACACGGATCATTCGCAGCATTAATTTACGAATTACGATTTGTGATTTACTATTTTTAAAATCTCACATCGTAAATCTAAAATCATAAATTACACTATATCCCTAATTATTTCATGAGTGAATGTATTCTCTTGGTATCCAGTAATGCCTTTTCCATCGGCACGAGCGGAGCAATCTCGATATCAGTAAAAAAGGGGAAGAGGGGTAGTTTTGAGACGATTTCTTCCATTTCTTCATTGGACTCAGCGTCAATAATAGCAGCAGCGCCGCGCCTTCCGGACAGCTTTCCGCCTGCCAATATCTTACCGCGCCGTTGGAATCGTGAAAAATATTCCCACTCACGTATCACATAACCCAGAAAGTCCTTTACAGGCATATGGGGCATCTGTTTTACCTCAACCTTTAAAAGAAATAACATAGTTTTACCTTTCATTTTCAGAGGTTCTCATCACCGCAAAGGCGCGAATGACACAAAGTTATAAATCAGTTGAAAGTTATAAATTCCCCTCTTGAGAGGGGTAGGGGTGTGTTTGAAATTCCTATACATCAACTTAGCAGTTGCGAGTTCAACTTAAATCTTACAACAAACAACTTCCTTTGCGTTCTTTGCGCCTTTGCGGTAAATTTTATCAATATTCTACATTGCTAAACCGCCATCCACACTTATTACATGTCCTGTAATATACCGTGCATTATCGGACAAGAGAAACAGAGCCGTCTTTGCCACCTCTTCAGGTTTGCCAAACCTTCTTACAGGAATCATCTCTACCATCTTGTCTTTGTATTCCTGGGGCAGCACGGACGTCATATCAGTTTCGATGAAACCGCAGGCAATGGCGTTTACGGTAATATTTGCTTTTCCAACCTCCTTGGCCAGCGCCTTTGTAAAACCAATCATTCCTGCCTTTGATGAAGAGTAATTGACCTGTCCTGCCGTTCCCATTATTCCACTTACCGAGGTGATGTTCAGAATGCTGCCGTACTTTTGTTTGATCATCTGTGTAATAACCGCCTTGGAAAAATTATAAACGCTTTTCAGGTTGGTATTGATGACGTCATCCCAATCATTCTCCGCCATTAAGGCGAGGAGTTTATCACGGGTAATTCCTGCATTGTTTACCAGAAAGTCAATTTTTCCGGACTTGTCTTTGACCTCTTTTACCATAGTTTTGGCGCCTTCAAAGCTGGATGCGTCTACTTGGAAAGAGAGGGCCTTCACACCCATGGATTCGATTTCCTTTACCAGCGCATGTGCCGTATCAGCGCTTTTACTATAATTAAATGCGATGTTACAGCCGTTTTTTGCCAGTTCCAGGGCAATTGCCCGTCCTATACCTCTTGTTCCGCCTGTAACGATTGCCACCTTATCTTTGAATTCCACTTAATATTCCTCCTTAGATAATAGTATCCATGTTATAAATATATTTTTATTTAAAATTGCAAAGTGTTTAAAAACGAGACTGCTACACACCCCTTACCCC
>VGXX01000042.1 GCA_016873155.1 Planctomycetota bacterium
GGTGTGGAAGTAATGTGGCGGGGAATACGAAGACTTGCTGATATTTTGATAGGTGTTTCCCTGACAATGAGTGTTCATAAATCTGATTATGGATAATTTGTCCAGCAAAAAATTGTCCAACTGTAAGCTCGCAAAGGGGGGAAAAAGAGGGGGTTCTTTGGTTGCGGCTATGCTGCGCTAGGTTATTGGTCAAAAAACGGAAACGTCTTATTATTCTTGTATAATAACAAATAGAGTACTAACAAAAAATACCACCATAAATTACAGAAATAATATGAAGGTGTCAATATGCATTTATGTAATTAAACCCTTGACACTTTTATTCCAGATTCGTTATCATATCTTCTTGTTGCGTGACAACAAGAAGATGATTATAAGAGTATATCTCTCTGGTGTTTCTGAGAAAGGAAAAAGGTTTGAGTTCTAACGTTAAGGTTCGGTTTGCACCCAGCCCCACGGGTTACCTCCATATCGGGGGAGCCAGGACGGCTCTCTTTAACTGGCTCTTTGCGCGGCACAATAAGGGCATTTTTCTCTTACGCATCGAAGATACCGACCAACAACGCTCTACCGGAGAAGCAACACAAGCCATCCTTGACAGCATGAAATGGCTGGGTTTGGACTGGGATGAAGGTCCGTATTTCCAGAGCCAGCGGCTATCCATTTATAAACAACATGCGGAAAAACTGGTCGCACTGGGGAAGGCGTTTTACGATACCGACGAGGAAGGCCGTAAGGCTATTCGTTTTAAGATGCAGGATGGGACAACGGAAATCGACGACCTCATACACGGCGCCATTACCTTTGATACCGCCCTTATTGAAGACTTTGTCATTCTCAAGGCGGACGGCTTTCCAACCTATAATTTTGCCTGCGTAGTGGACGATGCGGAGATGGGGATTACCCATATTATTAGGGGGGATGACCACATATCGAACACACCGAAACAGATAGCCCTCTATAACGCATTTGGTTTTAAAATGCCGGAATTTGCCCATATCCCTATGATTCTGGGAGAAGATGGGTCACGACTCAGCAAACGCCATGGGGCAACCTCTGTTACTGAATACCGGGATAAGGGATACCTGCCTCATGCCCTGGTAAATTTCCTCTCCCTTCTGGGATGGTCGCCGGGAAACGACCAGGAAATCATATCGATCCAGGAAATGATCGAAAAGTTCACCTTAAAACGGGTAAATAAAACCAGCGCACAATTCAATAATACAAAACTGGACTGGATGAACGGTCAATATATTAAAAACACACCGATTGAGCGCTTGGCAACAGAGGTTAGGGTGTTTTTTGAAAAAGCCGGTATTGATCTGACAAAGACTTCTCCGGAGTGGCTTCTCAGCCTGGCGACATTATATCACGAACGATTCAAGACATTCCAGGATTTACTCAATCAGACAAGGTTCTTCTTTACCGATACTATTGAATACGATCAGGCAGCCGTGGATAAATTCCTCAAAAAGGAAGGAATCGGCGGGTTATTAAAAGAGGTGCATTCGGCTATTTCATCGATGGACACTTTTGACAAAAAGCACCTCGAAGACACCTTGAGGGCATTAACCACAAGGGTTGGCGTAGGATTTTCCAAACTTGCACAGCCCATGAGGGTCGCCATCACTGGCAAAAGCGTCAGCGCCGGCATTTTTGAAACGATGGAGCTTTTGGGGAAAGAAAGGACACTCAATCGTCTCGACTACGCCGCGAAACATCTGTGCGGAAGATCAGAAGCTATGAAATCAACCGCCTTATGAACATGTTAGGTCTTCGGCAACTTTTTAAATATACAACAAATGCCGGTGAAAAACAACCCCCTCGCCCCCTTTATTAAGGGGGATTTCCTCAAGTCCCCCTTAGAAAAGGGGGATTCAGGGGGTTGTCGTTCCCCTCTTGAGAGGGGGAGGGGTGTGTTAACAGAATAATCAAAAACTTTGAAATTCCTGAACCTTGCATTATGAACGTCAGGCTCTTTGTCGCAGTCGAAATTACTGAGGAAACCAGAAAAAAATTGGCGGCATTTCAGGATAAGCTCAAAAAGGCTGCTGCGGATGTAGGTTGGGTAGCTCCTGAAAATCTCCATATTACTTTAAAGTTTATTGGCTACATTGACGAGGAAAAAATTGAAGAGGTTCACAATATCATAAAAGACTCCGTAACTCACATAAAACCGTTTAATCTTAGTTATGCAGGAGTGGGGGCTTTTCCGACACCTAAAAGTCCACGCGTTATTTTCGCACAAGCGATAGACACCGGAGGGGCTTTAGCAAAAATTCACGAAAGACTGGATAACCAATTAATGGCATTAGGCGTTGAACACGAGACTCGTAAGTTCGATGCGCATCTTACTGTGGGGCGTGTCAGGACACGCAGGAATGTAACAAAACTTACGGAAATACTGAATTCGTACAATGGGTTTAATTTTGGCTCAGAACGTATAACACAGGTGGTTTTGATGAAGAGCGATCTTTCACCGGAGGGACCCATATATACGAAGTTACATAGTGTTGATTTAGTTTCACAAACCTTATAACTTTTTATATGGGTGAATTATGATATCCAAACCAGAAGATGCAGATAAGGAAAAACGGCAGCAAGCCCTCGAACGAGCAATATCGCAGATCGAGAAGCAGTTCGGCAAGGGAACGATAATGAAATTGGGGGGCGAAACGCGTCTGGACGTTCCCACGATTTCAACGGGTGCATTATCCCTGGACATTGCGCTCGGCGTGGGAGGCATCCCGCGGGGAAGGGTCATTGAAATATTCGGTCCCGAATCTTCGGGTAAAACCACCCTTACCCTTCATATAATCGCTAATGCCCAGAAAGGGGGCGGCATGGCCGCCTTTATCGACGCCGAACATGCCTTAGACCCAGACTACGCAAGGAAATTAGGGGTAGACCTGAACAATCTCATGGTCAACCAGCCTGATACTGGCGAACAGGCGCTTGAAATCGCTGAATTACTGGTAAGGAGCAACGCCGTTGATATCGTTGCAATCGATTCCGTTGCGGCGCTCGTCCCTCGCGCTGAGATTGAAGGAGAAATGGGCGATGCACATGTAGGACTTCAAGCACGGTTGATGTCTCAGGCATTACGCAAATTAACGGGTTGCATTTCAAAATCCCAAACCAGTGTTATTTTTATAAACCAGATCCGGGAAAAGATTGGCGTCATGTACGGAGGAAATCCTGAAACAACTCCGGGTGGAAGGGCGTTAAAATTCTACTCCTCGGTACGTATCGATATCCGGAGGATTGGCAGTATAAAAGACGGTGATGTAACCATTGGAAACAGAGTCCGTGCTACCATTGCCAAGAATAAAGTAGCAGCGCCTTTCAAAAAGGCGGAATTTGATATTTTATATAACACCGGCATTTCGCGTGCAGGCGACATCATTGATCTTGGAGTCGAACAGCAGATTATTGACAAGTCCGGCACATGGTTCTCTTACGGTGATATCCGGCTGGGACAGGGCAGAGAAAACTCCCGGCAGTTTATCGAAGGAAAACCGGAATTGATGAAAGAAATCGAACAGTCGGTCCTTAAAAAAATAATGCCGGAAATGGTTAGAGAAAAAGCCCCTGAAAAAGCTCCAGAAAGCGGGAAAAAAAATGAACCACAGAGGGCGCAGAGAAAAGAGTAAACTTTTTAACTCTTAAGACAAATTGAATTATTACAAAAATAGTTGATGTTATGAAGACAAACGAGATACGCGATAGGTTTCTAAATTTTTTCAAAAAAAAGTCTCACGAAATTTTACCCAGTGACTCACTAGTCCCACAGAATGACCCTACACTTCTTTTTACCGGCGCTGGCATGAATCAGTTTAAAGACATGTTTCTGGGCAAAGGGAATTTAGGTTGTAAAAAGGTAACCACCTGCCAGAAATGCCTCCGTACGGGGGATATTGATAACGTAGGAAAAACGGCGTCCCACCATACTTTTTTTGAAATGCTGGGAAATTTTTCCTTTGGAGACTACTTTAAGAAAGAAACTATCGAATGGGCATGGGAATTCCTTGTGCAAGAGTTAAAAATTCCGGAAGAGCAGCTGAGTGTAAGCGTTTACAAAGACGATCAGGAATCATACGAAATCTGGGAGAAACATATCCGTGTACCCCGCTCAAAAATTTATCGGTACGGCGAAAAGGATAATTTTTGGCCCTCGAATGCGCCAACACATGGGCCGAACGGCCCCTGCGGGCCATGTTCAGAGATATTTTTCGACCAGGGAGAACACGTTGGTTGTGGACGAAAAGAATGCGAACCTGCCTGTGATTGCGACCGATTTGTGGAAATATGGAATCTGGTGTTTACCCAATACGACCGCAAAGAAGGAGGCAAGCTGGAACCGTTGCCACACAAAAATGTTGATACGGGCATGGGATTGGAAAGGATGGCGCGCGTCATACAAGGGGTGCAAACCAACTTTGACATCGACATCTTCAGCCCCATTATCAAATACCTGGAAGAAATCACACAAGTAAAATATAACGGACAGATGGCGAATGCCATCCTCATGCGCCGCATTGCAGACCATGTGAAGGCCTGTGTGTTTTGCATTTCAGATGGCGTCCTGCCCAGCAACGAGGGGCGTGGATACGTAGAAAGGCGGTTATTGAGGCGCGCCATACGGGACGGCACACAACTCGGCATAAAAGACTGTTTTTTGTACAAATTGGTCCCGATAGTAAGTGAGGTAATGCAAGAACATTATCCCGATATTAAACAGCGAAGAGAAAATATTACCAGGATTGTAAAGAGCGAAGAAGAGAAGTTTCACGAAACCCTGGAACAGGGAACCCGTATTTTAGAGGAACTCACGGAAACTTTACAAAAAAACAACCAAAAAGTACTCCCTGGCCGTGAGGCCTTTAAATTATACGATACGTACGGTTTCCCGTTAGACATGACGGAATCTATCCTCAATGAAAAAGGATTTACGGTTGACAAGGATGGCTTTGAAGAAGAACTCCAAAGGCAGCGGATACAAGCAAGGACATCATCCCAAATGACAGGACAGGTCTTCGACACAGGCCCTCTGAGCCGGATCAAAGATATTTCAAAGGGTACAAAGTTTCTGGGTTACGAAAAACACTCATCAGAAGGAAAAGTAATCGCCATTATCCGGGGTGATCAACTTGTGGATGTGGCTACAGCCGGCAGCGAAGTTACTGTGGTTTTAGACCAAACAGTCTTTTACGGTGAATCAGGCGGACAGATTGGCGATACGGGTGTTTTAGAAGCAAATGATGTTCACGCCCAGATTACCGACACGAAGAAGAGTGATGATTTTATCCTGCATATCGGAAAGGTAATAAAAGGGGAACTGAAGAAGGGAAATGTGGTTCATGCGAAGGTTAACGTCCAGCGGAGGGACGCTATCCGGAGGAACCATTCAGCGACCCACATCCTCCATTATGCCTTGCGAAAGGTAATCGGCCAGCATGCCGAACAGGCAGGTTCACTGGTTTCGCCCGACCGTTTACGTTTCGATTTCCACCACTTCTCCGGTTTAACGAAAGAGGAAATAACTCGTATTGAGGACATGGTCAATGAATTAATTCTGGGAAATGCGCCTGTACGCGCAAAAGAATCGACTCTCCAGGAGGCAAAGAATGCCGGAGCTATGGCGCTATTTGGTGAAAAATACGGAGAAACGGTCAGGGTGGTTTCTGTGGGTGATTTCAGCAAGGAACTGTGCGGCGGAACGCACACAAACAATGCCGGAGAAGTCGGGTTGTTCCGTATCGTTTCCGAATCCTCCGTTGCTGCAGGAATCAGGCGTATTGAAGCTATTACAGGCATCGAGGTATTAAACAGAAGCAGAGAAAAAGAAACGATTCTCCAGGAGGTGTGCAACACCCTGAATACGCACGAGGACAAGCTGATTACAAAAACGCAGGAAATTTTAAATGAACTCAAAAATTTACAAAAAGAAATCCTCAAGGCAAAACAAAAGGACTTAAGCAGCAAGGCCGGTTCCTTCATCGAAGGCGCAAAAGTAATCTCCGGCGCAAAAATTATTACCAGAAAATTAGACAACGCAACCGCGGACGACCTGAGAAAAACGATAGACATGTTAATGAAATCCGGCGAAGAACTTGCTGTCGTTTTAGGAACGTCTCAGGACGGCAGAGTAACGATAATCGCTGCCTTGAGTCCTGGCCTGGTCAAGCGCGGTTTGCATGCCGGGAATATCTCAAAAGAAATCGCAAAGGTTGTCGGGGGAGGCGGAGGAGGCAGACCGGATATGGCGCAGGCAGGAGGGCAGCGGGTAGAAAAGCTGGACGAAGCGCTCAATTTTGCCGCTGAATTGTTAAGCAATAAGATAGTACAGGGAAGCAGCTGATTTATTTTGAAAAGAGAGGCGCCGAACCATCCAAAAACACAACGGCGACATCCTTTTAGCACATCAGCCTCTTGAGTTTTTGCTTGACAATAATGGTATCGGTATATAAAATTTTTTGTTTGAAAGTAACGTTTATAAAATATTTTATGATGAAGTACTGGGAAGTATACCATAAATGACTCCTTCTTTCTTTATCTTCCCTGTGCTTCTTTTTTTTTATGGAATTTTTATCGAGGTGATACATGCCTAATCCAAAGAGAAGGTTTTCGAATTCAAGAACCCGCAAAAGACGCACCCACGACAAGCTTACCCCTCCTGTTATTCCGCTTTCCGAAAATATTGGGAAAGGGGCAGGTGTGCGCTCAAAGCTGTATATTTGCTCACATTGCAAACAGGTAAATCAACCCCACACTGTTTGCCACAACTGCGGCTATTACCGAGGTAAACAGGTTATAACTGTTGAAAGGTGAGTTTATGAGAGTTGCGGTAGACGCAATGGGTGGAGATAAAGCTCCTCACGAAATCGTTAAAGGATCGGTTCTGGCAGCACGGCAGTTTCAGAACGATGAAATTGTATTGGTCGGCGATGAAAAAGCGATACAGTCCGAACTGAACTCTTACGGGAAACCCTTGAAGAACATCACCATCCATCACGCACCTCAAGTGGTCGAAATGGACGATCCTGCTACTTACTCAATACGACAGAAAATCGACTCGTCAATTACCCGAAGCGTTGAACTGGTGGCAAAAAGAGAGGCCGTGGCCGTGGTTAGTGCTGGTCACACAGGCGCTGCGGTAGCTGCTGCAACCCTGCATTTAAAAACCCTGAAAGGGGTACGGCGTCCCGGCATTGCCGTTGCCCTTCCCACACGGCATGGAATATGTATCGTTATTGACGTTGGAGCAAACATTGCCTGTAAACCGATACACCTCTTCCAATACGGCGTTATGGCAACGGTACTCAGCAAATATATGTTTGGCATAGAAAATCCAAGAGTCGGTCTTCTGAATATCGGAGAAGAGAACGCAAAGGGAAATGATCTTGCGAAAGAAACTTTTGAGATCCTTTCCGGTTCAAGTTTAAACTTTGCGGGAAATGTTGAAGGACGTGAAATATTTGACGGCAAAGCCGACATTGTTGTTTGCGAAGGTTTTGTGGGAAATGTCCTGTTGAAATTCGCAGAAGGGCTCGCCATGAACCTTTTGTCAACGGTTAAAGCCGGCGCAATGAAGAGTTTCTGGACGAAACTGGGTTTATGGTTATGCAAACCGACCTTTGAGGCATTACGGGCAAAAATGGATTTTAGTGAATATGGCGGCGTTCCTTTGTTGGGCGTCAATGGTATTTGTATTATATGTCATGGCAGGTCTGATTCCAAGGCCATACAAAATGCCATACGAGTCGCATTGCAGTTATCAAAGAACAACGTGAATGATCACATTGTCTCCGAATTGGGAAAAACCAATGCACTCGCGGCAACTGTTATGTAGCCGATTAGCCGTCTATTAATCTCCTCTGGTCAACGAACTAATTACACATGCGACAAAATCAAAAGGCATCTATTACGGGTATTGGATCCTACCTGCCAAACAAGGTTTTAACAAACTACGATTTAGAAAAGATGGTTGATACCAGCAATGACTGGATTATCCAGCGAACAGGCATTAAAGAACGCCGTATCGTTGAAAACGGCGTTACAACGTCGGACATTGCCACTCAGGCCTCGCTCAGAGCAATGGAAGATGCCGGTGTTTCTCCCAGGGACTTAGACATGATTATCACCTCTACGATTACACCCGACCATATCTTCCCTTCAACTTCATGCTATATACAAGAAAAAATAGGGGCAACCCGCGCATGCGCTTTTGATATCCTTGCGGCATGCGCTGGATTTATCTATGCCATGTCTATTGGACAAAGCTTTATAAATTCAGGAGCAATGAAGACCGTTTTGGTAGTAGGCGCTGAATGTTTATCGAAAATTACCGACTACACAGATCGTACGACCTGCGTTTTATTTGGAGACGGCGCTGGCGCAGTCGTCATACAAAGAAACCCTGTAAAACACGAAATTCTTTCCTCGAGCTTAGCCGCGGATGGATCAGAGGCAGATGTGCTTATTATGCCGGGAGGCGGGGCAAGAAATCCCGCATCTCTGGAGTCAGTTCAACAACGGCTGCATTATATTCAATTTAAAGGCAAAGAAGTATTCAAACTGGCGATTAATAATATTACCAACTTAATCCTGGAAACAACGAGGGAAAATGGACTCACCCTTGACGATATCGACTTAATTATTCCACACCAGAGCAACCTCAGGATTATCGAAGCAACTATGGAAAAGCTCGGGTTGCCGATGGAGAAGGCATTTGTAAACATCGATAAATACGGAAATACATCTTCTGCCTCCGTTCCCATCGCAATGGATGAAGCCAGGAAAGAAGGACGTCTCCGCAAAGGAGACATTGTTATGCTGGTGGCGTTTGGAGGGGGATTAACGTGGGGGTCTTCAGTCATTAGATGGTAGAGAACATGCGAAAGACTGCGCTCCTTTTCCCCGGCCAGGGCGCCCAATATTCAGGAATGGGTAAGGATTTTTATGAACAATTCAAAGAAGCACGGGAAGTCTTCGATAAAGCCAATGAAATACTGGGCTTTGATTTAGCGTCACTCTGCTTTCACGGAAAACAGGAGGAACTCAACAAGACATCCATTTGTCAGCCGGCTATACTCGTAACCAGCATAGCCATCCTGGAAGTCCTAAAAAAAAATTCTTCAATTCACATGGAGACGTGTCTTGCTGCCGGAGGGCTTAGTCTGGGAGAATACACAGCCCACATAGCCGCAGGTTCTTTGACTTTTACGGATGGTGTCCGGCTGGTATACAAGCGCGGCCTGTTTATGCAAGAGGCATGCAATACAAACCCGGGGGGGATGGTTTCTGTTATTGGACTCGAGGATGAAAAAGTGGATCAAATCTGCAATGAGATGAAATCACTAGGAATTATTTGTGCTGCAAATTATAATAGTCCGGGACAGGTGGTTATCTCAGGCGAAAAAACGGTGCTGGAAAAAGCCTCGTTGCTGTCGAAAGAACGAGGGGCAAGGATGGTTGTTCCTTTAAAGGTAGATGGGGCGTTCCATTCTGATTTAATGATCCCTGCAAGCAGCAAGCTTTCAAGGGAACTTGAGTCGACACCCATTTCGAAGCCGAATATTCCCGTTGTGGCAAATATCCATGCGCACTACGTACGGGAACCAGGCGAGATAAAAGCGTCTTTAGCAAAACAACTCAATAGTCCGGTACGATGGCATCAGTCTGTCTCCATGCTGATACGTGACGGATTTAATCACTTTTATGAAATAGGGCCGGGAAAATCTCTATCGGGCCTTATGAAAAGGATTGACTCTACTCAGGAGATCAAAAATATTGACACGGTAGAGGCATTTAAAAATATGGGAAAATTGAATTAATTTTATAAGAAGGAGGTAAAACAGTGTCAGCAATCGAAGAGAAGGTCAAAGAGATTATCACCAAGCAAATGGGTGTAAAAGCAGAACAAATTACCAAAGAAACGTCATTCATTAATGATCTGGGAGCGGATTCCCTGGATACCGTAGAACTGATTATGGAGTTCGAAGACGCCTTTGATATGAACATCCCGGACGAAGAAGCAGAAAAGATCCGGACGGTGGGAGATGCCGTTAAATACATAGAGGAACACAAATAACATGCAGGAACGACGAAGAGTCGTTATTACCGGTGTTGGCGCTGTTACACCTCTTGGGCTTGAGAAAAAACAAATCTGGTCGGCGCTCTGTGAGGGAAAAAGCGGCATAAAGCCCATTACTTCTTTTGATACCTCTGCTCATGAAGTACACTTCGGGGGGGAGGTCAGCGACTTTGATCCAAACAGGTGGTTTGAGGTTAAAGAGGTGCGCCGTTTGGACCGCTTCTCACAGTTTGCCGTAGCCGCAGCTATTCAAGCCATAGAAGATGCCGGTCTGAAGCTTGACGGTTTTGATCAAACACGGGTGGGAGTCGTGATCGGTTCAGGCATGGGGGGGTTGGCAGAACTCGAAACTCAGCATAACATCCTCATCAACAAAGGACCTTCACGGATATCTCCCTTCATGATCCCCAAATTGATGGTCAATGCCGCCCCGGCGCAGGTGGCAATACGATTCGGCTTAAAAGGCCCTAATTATGCGCTGGTAACTGCCTGTACTACCGGCGTCAATTCCATAGGAGAGGCCGTTCGTATTATTCAAAGGGGCGAGGCAGACATTATGATTGCCGGAGGCTCTGAAGCGGTAATTACCCCTTTGGCCCTCGGCGGGTTTAGCGCTATGAAAGCCCTCTCCACCCGCAATGATGCGCCACAATTGGCCAGCCGCCCTTTTGATAAAGACCGCGATGGCTTTGTCATTTCGGAAGGCGCGGGAGTTGTTGTGATCGAAGACATTGAAACTGCAAGGAACAGAGGCGCAAACATTTACGCAGAGATACTGGGTTATGGCCTCAATGGAGATGCGTACCATATCGCAGCGCCGGAACCTGACGGAAACGGCGCAATGCGGTGTATGACAAGCGCCCTCAAAGACGCCCGTTGCAATCCGGGAGAAATTGATTATATCAATGCTCATGCGACATCAACTCCTGTCGGTGACAATATTGAAATGAAAGCTATAAAGAATGTTTTTGGGGAGCATGCACCCAAAATCCCCATTAGTTCTACAAAGTCCATGCTGGGTCATCAACTCGGCGCTTCGGGGAGCGTAGAAGCTATCATTTGCGCTATGGTAATCAAGGAAGGGGTTATGCCACCCACCATCAACTACAAAACACCGGATCCGGAGTGTATGGGGTTAGATTTTATCCCTAACGTAGCCCGTGAAAAAAAGGTCAGGAAGGTGCTTTCCAATTCATTTGGTTTTGGCGGCCACAACGCCAGCATCATACTTGGCAAATTGTAAGATTTAACAGCATTGTTTTACAATTATTTCCCCTTTCCGATCTTACCAGATTTTTTAATAGCCTTGCGACGAAGTACTCTATACTTCGTATTGCGTTCCCGGATAACGAATCCTATTTTTTTCTTTTTAGGTTCCTCCGTCGGCGCCATCAATTGCCGGATAGCGTCAAAGACAACCTTGAACTGTGCATCGTATTTTTTCTCCATTTCAACCAGCTTTCGTGCAAGGTCTTTATGTGTTGCCAGCATCTCGCGGAGCTTTACAAAAGCCCGCATAATGGCGATATTGGCATGAATCGCCCGCTCGCTGTTAAGAACGCTTGAGAGCATGGCAACACCCTGTTCAGTAAAAGCATACGGCAAATATTTTCTGTACTACTATCCATCAAGTTCTTATTTTTTATGCTCGTTTTTCAAACTGCATAACCGTAAGGCATTGATTAGATGAGACTTACGCAAAGTTTGGAGCATTGAGTTTCTTGTCATTTGTCATTTGAAATTGTTTCGTATTTCGATATTCGTATTTCGAATTTGGTTGCGGCCAGAGGCCGCGCCAGGTTCTCCACGTCCTTTCTTTAAGGTCGCAAATTGCGACCTTAAAGAGGCTGCTTCATCTTCTGACAATTGAAACATAAAATCCGATGGAAATCTTGTAATATTGCGCCTTACCTGCTCATTAAGCCGCTTGGTTGGAACAGCATAAAGTTCCGCAAGATCACTGTCCAGCATAACTTTATGGCCGCGGATCATGTAGATTTTCCCCTCTATTACTTCCTGTTGAACAATAATCTCCATCCTTCCCCTGTCTTTGGATTATCACAATTTGTGATATCCGCTAAGATACCAATTTAATGCTTTAAACATCACCCTTGCTCTTCAAACAACTTCGCCACATTTTCAGCTATCCGTTCTTCCATATCCTTCGCCTCGGCGTTCAATTTCTCAAGTTCTTCATTCAACGCCTCAAGTCTTTCGTAGAAATCAACATCTTCTTCCTCTTCCTCAGCCACTCCAACATATCGCCCAGGATTTAGGGAATAGCCATGTCCTTTTATAAGCACGAGAGTTTGATTTGCAGAATTAATGTGAAGTCTTTATAAATTTCCTGATGGCATTGTACATTTCAGGCAATTTTTTAATTAAGACCTGGATGCGTTTTTCTTCATTGATAGGCTTGGCCGGTGAGCCCCACACGACAGAGCCAGGTTCTAAACTCTTGTAAACGTTTGAACCTCCGCCAATGATACAGTTATCACCGATTGTTGCATGGTCGGTGATACCCACATCTTCGGCAATCATGACGTTCTTTCCGATTTTTGTGCTCCCTGCAATCTTGGCGTAGGCGATAAGCATCGTGTTATCTCCTATAGTAACATTATGGGCAATATGCGAGTGATTGTCTATCTTCACCCCGTTTCCCATAATTGTCTTATCAAGCGCAGCCCGGCAAATCGTTACCATAGCGCCAATCTCAACGTCGTCCCCTATCTCGACGGTTCCTATTTGTGGAATTTTTTTATGCTTACCTTTTACCTGAAGATACCCGAATCCATCATCCCCTATTACGCTGTTGCAATGGATAATAGCCCGTTTCCCAATAATAACATTTTCACGAATAGAGACGTTGGCGTAAATAACAGAATCGTCACCAATACGACTCTCCTTCCCGATAAACGCATTCGGATAGATAGTAACATTATTCCCTATACAGACGTAATCATCAATAACAACATACGCCCCAACAGAAACCCCCTTTCCTACGGTAGCTTCTTTGCCGATAATAGCCGTGGGGTGGATGCCTGCGGGACGTTTATATCTTTCCGCAGCCACAACCTCAGTAAACCTGGTAAATGCCAGAAATGGGTTATCAATGACTATCTGGGGGGTTTTGAGCGCTTGTATCTCGCGATGCACGACAATTGCGGAGGCCATTGATATCATGGCCTGTTGGATTAAAGAATCATCCTTGATGAAGGTGATGCTTCCTTCTTTAGCAGTTTCAACGCTGGCAACATCGGTAATTATCGTGTCTCCGTTGCCAATAATCTTTCCACCGATAATGGATTGGATTTGAATCAGAGTATAGTGCATAGTATTTTAAAAGGATGAAAGCGGAAGGATGAGGGATGAAGGAACGGCAGGTGAGATCACTATTCTATTGCGGATAGCCCGGCTTTGCTGAGTACAAGTTTCGGCTTTTACAATCCGCATTCTATTTTTCATCCTTCATCCCTCACCCTTCATCCTTCATTTTCTCACGTCACTCGACACACGTCACTTCCCCGCGTATATTTTTGAACATCGTATCACAACCATAAATTACTGTCAAATGAACTTTTATATTGACAATCCTGTTCATTAAGCATAATAATATTTATAAACATTTTGTGGTAATTTTTGGGGGAAAAATCTTTATGTGTGGAATTGTGGGATATATTGGGCATAAAGAGGCCATCAAGGTGCTCCTCGACGGCATCAAACGACTCGAATACCGCGGGTATGATTCTTCCGGAATAGCATTTATCGAGAACGGTGCGCTGGAATGTAAAAAGGCCGTAGGAAAGATTGCCGAACTGGAAAAGACGCTCAACGGAAACAACATCCACACAAACATGGGAATCGCACATACCCGATGGGCAACCCACGGCGCCCCTTCTATGGAAAACGCACACCCCCACATCGATTGTAATAACGAAATTGCCGTAGTGCACAATGGAATTATTGAAAATTATGATTATTTAAAAACGAGATTACAGCGTGAAGGACATATCTTCAGGAGTGAAACAGACACAGAGGTATTAGCGCATCTGATCGAAAAATATTTTCACGGCAACATGGAAATGGCAGTCATGGAGGCATTGAAAGAGGTTGAAGGAACGTACGGCATTGCGGTAATTTCAACAAAAGACCCTCAAAAGATTGTTGCGGCACGAAAGGGATCGCCCCTTGTGCTGGGGATCGGGCAACAGGAATATTTCATTACCTCTGATATTTCCGCATCGCTGGAACACACACGGGACGTAATATATCTGGACGATAATGAAGTAGCTATTCTTACCAGGAGTAAGTACGAAACCAAGACCATGCAAAATATCCCCACCTCTAAAAAAGTAGAAGAGGTGTTATGGAATATCGACATGATCGAGAAGGGTGGCTATCCGCACTTTATGCTTAAGGAGATACACGAGCAGCCCCATGCGTTAAGAAATGCCATGCGCGGAAGGGTTGACATAAGTGGTAGGTCGGTAAGACTTGGCGGATTGATTAGCCACGAGAAAATACTCCGGGAAGCCAAACGCATTGTCATTGTCGCCTGCGGCACATCGTGGCATGCAGGACTGGTTGGCGAATATATGCTGGAAGAACTAGCCCGAATACCGGTTGAAGTAGAATACGCCTCGGAATTCAGGTATCGGAATCCCGTGATCGAAGAAGGCACTGTCGTAATTGCAATAAGCCAGTCCGGTGAAACGGCGGACACCCTGGGCGCCATGCGCGAGGCAAAACACAAGGGCGCAAAACTCCTCTCAATCTGCAACGTCGTTGGCAGCACCATCGCAAGAGAATCGGATTTTGGCGTTTACTTACACATCGGCCCGGAAATAGGCGTTGCTTCAACAAAGGCATTTACTGCCCAGATAATTATTTTATATTTGTTTACCCTTTACATGATGAAGCTAAAGAATGGCCATTCAACGATATTTTCAGACATGGTAAAGGTCGCTCAGACCGTGCCTGACAAGATTCAGTCTATCCTGAACAGGGAAGAAGAAATTGTGGAGATTGCAAAGTTATACAAGGATAATGAGCATGCCCTTTATTTGGGTCGTGGATACAATTATCCTGTCGCTCTTGAAGGCGCATTAAAACTCAAGGAAATATCTTACATCCATGCCGAAGGCTACCCCGCAGCAGAGATGAAACACGGCCCCATAGCGCTTATTAATGAAGATATGCCCGTAATCTTTATCGCCACGCAGGACAAAGTTTACGGAAAGATATTAAGCAACATAGAAGAGGTAAAGTCAAGGGGTGGGAGGGTGATTGCAATTGCGACTGAAGGTGACGAACAGATCGCAGAAAAGGTAGACCGTGTATTTTATATTCCCAAAACCCTTGACCCGCTAACGCCGCTACTTTCAGTAATCCCGCTTCAATTGCTGGCATATCACACGGCAGTCATGCGCGGCTGTGACGTGGACAAGCCCAGAAATCTCGCCAAAAGCGTAACGGTTGAATAGCTCAAGAGGCCAATGAAAGACAAATTACAAAATGCTTTAATTGCTTGCATAGAAACTGTAAGATGGGCAAGGCGCAGCGAACCAATCAATAGTAAAACATTGGAGCGCTTCTTCTTCACCTCACAACCCAACTAGGTCAATTCCAAAAACAGTTCAGCAACAGGAAAGGAGAAACCTTTCATGACTTCTTCACCGTCTAAGATATCTTTCCTTGTGAGGAGTTTATCGGCATACGGTGAATGATACACCAGAACAGTTTGTTCTTCCGGGTTTATTACCCATGCCAATGTTGTTTCATTTTCAAAATATTCGACAATTTTACCATGAATGCTTTCAAGCGTATCGGAGGGAGAGAGTATTTCAACGGCAATATCTGGCGAGCCTTTAAAAAAACCTTTTGGTGGTCTTTTCAGTCCCTTTAGCCGGTCACCCCTGATAAACGATACATCCGGAGACCGAAGATTTCCCGATTTCATCCAATAACCCGCGCTTGATCCACATACTATTCCGAGCTTATGTTCCAACGCAAATCTTTTTAATGCTGTAAGAAGAGTTGCGCCAATATCCTCATGTTCAATTCCTGTTGGACCCATAACAAGTTCTCCGTTTACTAATTCATATTTGTTACCATTATTGGGTAATGACATTATCTCTTTTTCAGTCCAATTTTTTTTAATTGTCGCTTCCATTGAACACTCCTTTTTGTGATACACTTCTGAGCATTTATTTTACATAAAATATTTTTTAATGATTTGTCATGTATCCTGCTATTCGCCTGCAAACTTAAATTTTGTTGCAAAGCCGCTTCTCCCGTCGTAATTCCACTCATATTTGTCTTCATTAAACCGATGGATAGCTGCCTTCCCCATATCCAATGTCATGTCAAACTCCTTCGCCCAGATGGAAAAATTTTTATTTATAATCTGGGTAGGCTTACCGGGGTCTCCTGCACCATGTAATAACTCAATATCCAACGTCAACCTATCACCCGCTACCGCTTTTTTGCGCCACTCAGAAGATTCTGCACTAATAGGCAAGTATCGCACGGTTATTCTGTCTTGCGGGACTTTCGCAAAGTCAAAAACACGATTTTGGAAGATGTCAAGCAATGCATTTTTCTGAACGGCAGAAGCTTTTTTATCGTCAATATAAAATACAATCCAATTTTTATCCGGGGTTGCCGTTAAATCTGTTATGCCAATAATCGTTTGACCGTCTAAGCTGTACTGTCCATAACTACCTTTTTGGATATGAAAAACGCCTGCAATTTTGCATGTTTTGTTGTGAGTAGGTTCGCTGCCAAAAAGACACGGACAGCCGGGATTACAGGTACAACCCTCAAAATATTCACCCTCAACAGACCACTTTGGACCGGCAAAAACGGCGTTAAAATTAGCACAAACCATCATAGCAACAACAAATCCCAGCCATACATATTTCATCTTTTTGTTCACTGCCGTCTCCTCCTTATAAAAATGTCTTTCTGAAAGAATGTAGGGGCAATTCATGAATTGCCCCTACATTGCATGATAATGGTGTCTTTACAGGAATTTTTCAAAAAAATAAATTGTTCGCAAAATTTTATTTCCGAATGAGGGGAACAAATCGGACGGGAATAATGGACTCTTTTACAACCTTTGAAGAGGCGTCTTTGGTAATCAGCATCAGATCCTGCACTTCATAAACGCCACCAACAGGAATAATTAATCGACCGCCGGGTTTGAGCTGGTCAATCAGAGGTTGAGGAATATGCTCTGCGGCTGCTGTAACGATAATTGCATCAAACGGTGCATGCTCAGGCCATCCTTTATAACCGTCACCAACTTTAACTTCCACATTATTATAACTCATGGCTTTCAACCGCCTAGCGGCCTCTTTACCCAGACCTTCTATAATTTCAATTGTATACACTTGTTTTACAAGTTTAGAAAGGATGGCAGCCTGATAGCCTGAACCTGTACCTACCTCTAACACAACATCATCCTTGCCCAATTTTAATAATTCCGTCATAAATGCAACAATATATGGCTGAGAGATTGTCTGGCCAAAACCTATCGGTACAGGCTGGTCATAATAACTGTACGAACGATTTTCTTCGGGAATAAACAGGTGGCGGGGCACTGTCCCCATAGCCTCTAACACCCCTTTATCGGTTACGCCCCGGTAGGCAATCTGTTCTTCCACCATCCGTTTCCGCTGGCGAGTAAAGGTATCTTCGTCTATCACCGTGTTCAGACCACCCATAGCAATTACTATATCTCTTTTAAATACTAGCTGAACGATACAAGAGATTAGAATGATCAAACATGAGGCAATAAATATAAGAATGCTTAATTTCATCAACCTGCTTTTCATGGCGTAACAATAATAGAAACATCCCCCCTCTCACATACTTCACCAACGACATCATACGTCAGAGCGCCTCTTTCTTTGAGTTTTGCACAGAGCATATCCGCCTTCCCTTTAGGAATCGAGATAAGCAGACCACCAGAGGTCTGGGCATCAAACAAGACGTCCACCAACTCCTCTCGTACTCTGGGATCAATCCTGATTGCATTTTTTAAATATTTTTTACTGAGCTTTGATACCCCCGGCATCAATCCCATCTTAACATAGCGTTCACAGCCATCGAATATCGGTATGCGTCCGGCAAAAAAGGATAACGTCACCTTGCTGGCCTCCGCCAACTCGTATGCATGACCCATAAGCCCAAAACCCGTGATATCCGTACATGCGCTGACACCTGCTTCCAGCATCGCCTCAGAGGCCGTCTTGTTCAACAAAACCATGCTCCTGGTCGCCAGATTTATGTGTTCCCCAAGAACCTTGTCAGCCTTAATGGCCGAAATAATCAAACCCGTACCAAGCGGCTTTGTCAACACAAGCGCGTCACCTGCCTGCGCACCTGCATTGGTCACAATCCTGTCAGGATGGATAATTCCTGTAACAGACAATCCATATTTGATCTCACTATCCTGCAAGGTATGACCACCCACGACAACCGCCCCTGCCTCATCGACCTTGTCCGCGCTACCCTTAAGAATTTCAACCACTATATCCCTATCCAGTGATTTTATCGGGTAGCAGAGGATATTCATTGCCGTGAGGGGCTTGCCGCCCATGGCATAGACATCACTCAGGGCATTGGCGGCGGCGATCTGTCCGTAGTCATACGGATTGTTCACCACCGGAGTAAAGAAATCCAGGGTCGACACCGTGGCCATATCGTCGCTAATCTTATAAATGCCCGCATCGGCAAAGGTCTTGGGACCAACCAGCACGCGTTCATTTGGGTATTCGGGCAGATGGTTGACTACGTACGCCATGTCTTCAACGGGGACTTTGCCCGCTCACCCACCGCAGGCGGCATAATCAATCAATCGCTTTTTTCCCCACGCCACAGATATCACCCCCTTTTCTAAAGAGTTAATTCAGACGTTAACGTCGCCTTTCTTGTGAAATCATTCTCTGGTATCAAAATCCGTCTTACCTACGTTCATCTGTGTCCTGTTGTAAAATTCAGTTTAACGCTATTGAAACCATGATGTCGATGCCTCTTTGGGATTGAATTTGGCGTGGCACTCGTCACAGCTATTTACCACCTTGAAAAAAGCGGTATTTGCCTTATCCTTATTCTTCTCCATGCAAGCGCTGATCAGTTCCAGTGCGCTCAGGTGAAATTTGACGTCCAGGTTCACAAATTCCTTCGGCAAGTCGTCTTTATTTAACCCGGTAAACACCACAGGGCTTGCCTCCTTCAGTTTTTTCGTGTCCT
>VGXX01000043.1 GCA_016873155.1 Planctomycetota bacterium
AGATTTCTTCCATCGTTGCCGACGTCTCTTCAACGGATGCCGCTTGTTCCGAAGCCCCCTCCGAGAGGCTCTGGCTGGAGGCCGATATCTGTTCTGACGCCGCTGCTACCTGAGATGCGCCGCTCGTGAGACCTGCAAGGAGATTCTTGAAAAGGGTGGTAATCTTCGTAGCCAGGTTTTTGTTTATCATATTTAAAACAACCGTCGCAACTATGCTCACGACCGTTATGATTGCATAGAAGACAATGCCATGCATGGATTCGGTCGAAATGAGGGCGGATCTCTTACCCAGCTCGTTCGCCTGATAGTTTTCAATGTTCTTGAGAATGTCAATCCTCTGAGTTGCCGCTTCGTAAACCTCGTCTCCCGTAATTCCAAAGTTTCCTTCATTCGCCTTTTCCAATACCAGGTTTCTTATCTCCGAAACCTTTTCGGCAATCCGCCCGGAATGGTTTGATTTATAAAAGGAAATCGCTTCCTGAGACGCCAGGGACTCAAATTTTTTCAGAAGCACTTCCTGCCCTTTCCATGCGGCTATCCAATTACTTAAACTGTGGGTATCAACCGCTTTATTTGCCGCTGCAATGCCGCAAAGGTTCGCCCGTTCAATGCCGGCCATTTCCTTTGCCGATATAAAACTTACCATGGCATGGGCATCGGCCGAAATCTCCGGATGATTCGCAAGCAGCGCAACGTGATCAATGGATTTTATAAAATTTCCAATTAAGGTCGTATAGTAACCGATGGTTTCCTCTTTTGTTATGGAAAGTCCGGCCACAGCGGTTCTTTTTGCAGATAGATCATGAAGCTGACTTTGGACTGAATAAACCTTTTGACTGAATTCCAAACCATACTGTTTTGCATCAAAAGATGTCATGTACTGCTGAAATGATGACAATGCAGAGTCGGTATTCCGTTTATTGTCATCCAGAATCTCTTTCATTTTGTTCCCGCTGCTGCCGATGTAAACTGCCGAGGCTCCCCTTTCCTTTTGTAGTTCATGCACCAAGCCACTGGCATTGATAACATATTGACTTAATTTAACAATCCTGTCAGCGTCTGCCTTAACATGAATCTTTTCCGTAATAATTGTGTAAATAAAGAAAATTGTTGCAATGGATGGAAGCAGTCCAAATAATACAATTTTTTGACCGATGTTGAACTTCATGCGTTTTCTCCTTTTTTCAATTACGTATTCGGCAATTTGATTTATTTGCATATAGGGACAATTCGTGAATTGTCCCTACAAGATTGAAATTCCTTTATTTAACTTCATGCTTTGCCTCAACTACCCTGCTAACCGGATTCTTTTCATTCGCCTTAGTCAAACATGGGAAAGAACAATCATCCTTAATTTCGATACGGGAGAGACTGTGCAATTCTCCTTTTAACAGGATCAACTTATTAATCTCATTCAGGATCTCATGCGATTTTTTTTCCAATGACTTAAAATTGGAGTTTTTAGTATAAGCCATTTCTATAATTTCCTGAGTCTTGTCCAGGAAAATGCCAATAGATTCATGCATACTTTTAGAAGCGCTTGCGACAAATGCCCTGTAACCGTTGAAAACTCCTTGCAACTCTTCGAGTTTTTTGTTCAATTCCGCAACTGCCCTGTCCAACTCCTTTGTGTTTGACATACTTTCCTGCCTCCCGGTAAAAATGTTTGAAGAAATAAAAATACTACCTTTGCGCTCCCGGCGGGGGCTGTCCAAAATGACCCCCAGGCGGGTTTGTAACCTGAACCCATAAATTTAAAATTGCCAATAGCGCCCTATACAATTGATGGCAAAGTCAACTATATAAAACGTAGGGTTCAAGTTGCAAACTTGAACCCGCTATAATACCACCTTTGCGCCTGTGGTGAACTATTACCCAGCGGAAAACCGCAATCTTACCCCTTCCATAGTTTAAGGAGGGAGATATATTCATCGTATCCTGTGGGTTTATCATAATCATAACGAGGTGACTTTTTACCCCTTTTATTCTTCACACCTGATGCAGTTGTATGCTTGCGTGAATGGCCGGACGCATTCAATCTTTTCATTATCCTTCTCATGGTAGAACAGGAGATAGATACCCCTTCATTCTTAAGCTGTGTCAAAATATCACCATTACTCCAGGCGGGGTATATTCCCTTGAGTAGCTCTATACGGTTTATTACGTGGAGGGGGGTGGTTGGTTCCCTCAACTTTTTCGGTCTTCGGTTCTTTTTATCGTCTTCAAGGGATGAGAGGTTGTGGGGATCATAACGCCTTTTCCACCGGTAGAAGGTATCGGGCGAGATGCCGAAATGGCGACAGGTAAGCCTTGCATTTTTCCCGTGTTTCTCATAATGGTCAAACCATTTAAGTTTCTGCTTTACATCTTCTGATATGCCGGATTGACTTTGACATGTATCCCCGTTATTGATCATGGTAAATCAGTCTTTCCTTACATAGATGGTATTTTTATATGCTTAAACATTTTAAAATTATTTGCGGTTTATCAAAGTGTACGGCATCTATTCGGCGAAACGGATATTATTATAATCGGAATATTTTGAAAATACATAATAGATTTTTTTATAAATATTACCTTTAGTTATTGTATATATCTATGCACACGATGTTTATGATATAACAACTGAATATGTGTCCTGTATCTATATGGCTATAAATTTGGTCACAGCATCATTACTCACCCCTTAAATCGTTCGACTGAGCTCACGACGAAGTCCCCTTTGCGGGTTCAAGTTTGCAACTTGAACCCACCTTTGGGATTAATGGCGGACGACATATTTTCATGCGCTTGCTTGACATACCAGAGACCAAACTGTTATATTCCTATGTTACGATGCCGAAAATTCTCGTAAAAGACTTCAACCTCGAACACACCCTCTTATGTGGACAACTCTTCCGGGCGTCCCGCTTGGAAGACTGGTATTATATTACCGTGAGAGATCGCATCTTTAGAGTCCGCCAGTCCTCCAAAAATTTAGAATTTCAGGGAGTTGACAGGAAATTTCTCATGTATTATTTTGCCCTGGACGAACCTTATCCGGCAATATTGAAACAGATAGAAAACGACCCGCACATCCGGAAGGCTATCAAAAAATATTATGGCATGCGCATTGTGCGGCAGGATCCGTGGGAATGCTTGATATCTTTTCTTTGCTCCTCGGCTGCAAATATACCCAAGATAAAATTAAATCTCGAAATGCTTTCTAAATCTTTTGGCAAAAGGGTCGAATTGAACGGATTTGAGTGGTATTCGTTTCCGAATCCCGGAGAGTTAAATCACTACGAAAAGATCGTGCAGGCAAAGACGGGATTTAGGGCAAAATATCTGAAAGCGGCCAATGACCTCGTTACCGAAGCCTTTTTAGCGTCATTAAAAAAACTTCCTTATCAGGAGGCAAAGAAGGCGCTGAAACAAATCCCCGGCGTGGGAGACAAGATCGCCGATTGTATTCTGCTATTTTCGTTGGGTTTTACCGAGGCGTTTCCCATTGATACGTGGATCAAGAAAATTCTTCAAAAACTGTATTTTAAAAATCAGATTGTGTCCGATCGGGAATTGCAGGATTTTGGCCCAAAATATTTTGGGAGATATGCGGGGTATGCTCAGCAATTTCTCTATATGCTGGCAAGGGAGTCCATAACAGGTAACCGCAGAGAAGCAAAGCTTTGAATCCGTATCTTCTGGAAAATACCTTGACTTTATAAACTCATTTCGTTAATAAAATAAACCATGAACCTAACTGATGATGTTAAAACCTCCCTAAAACGTGAATATACTTTATGCTCGAATGCTATTGTTTTTTACAAAAAGGCATTAAAGGAGTTGGAAAAAGAATACCGGCTTACAACATCAACATTCTTGAAAAAATTTGAGTCAGGTCAAATGGGAGACGAGGCAGACTATTTTGAGTGGTACGCCTTTGCAAAACTCCTTGCCCAATGGCGTAAGACACAGTCTGCTATTCGATCAACAGTTCTGTGATAAAAAAGTTTGTTGAAAATCTGGAAAAAACTATTGCCTCTTCTTCGGTTGTTCTATCCTCCAGCATTCAAAAACATTTTGGCCCAAACGTGAAAACCGCCTATGTAAAAGGCCAAATTATATTCATGAATTCATCAATCCTGGAAATCGCCATCTGTGTTACTGAATTCAATAACACCCTATCCATTGATAAGCACAGACTTCACTATATGGACAATCACGGACAGATGCTTTTCCGTTATGATAATGTGCCCCGCATCATCATGAGCTATCTACGTATCCTCACCATAAACACACACCGGAAAAAACAGTTCAAACAACAATGCCTTCCCTGAAAGACATTCTTAACGAGATAAGCGCTATAATCATTGGAAAGTAGGTCTGCTAAATTCCAAAAACCACAAATGAATATAGAATGTAGCACCGAACCCTTCCCCGATCCAAGTCGAGGACAGGAGTGGTCGGCCATTATTATCTGTGAAGGGAACGCTACGCAGGTGAACTGCTCGTCAGTGACCTGGCAAAGTCATATCCGAAGATACCGCATTTTTTTAAGTCTTCCTCGGTAGGTGTAAAATTAACCTTAAAGGGGGGCTGGACAACATTAAGTTTGAGACCTTTTAAACGGTCTTCCATAAGCCGTGTAGCCTCTCCGCTCCATCCGTACGTGCCAAAGGTAGCGCACTTCTTCCCTTTGCTGTTAACGCTGAACATAACATTAATAATATCCCAGAGGGGGCGCAAGGCATCTCCATTTATTGTAGATGAACCAAAGAGGATACCATCGGCAGACTCAATCTCACACCTCATAAATTCAGGCGATACACCGGCGGCATCGAACAGTTTGACTTCCGTATTCATTATTGATGCCCCTTTGGCGACTGCTTCCGCCATTTTCTTTGTATTTCCGTACATGGACGCATAAAAGACCACTATCAGCCTCTTGTTGGGATCCTTCCTCGGTGTACTCCAGTCTTTGTATGCATTAATGTATTTCCATGGGTCAGTGCGAAGGATGGGGCCATGGCTTGGGGCGATCAACTGGATATTTAAACCTTTAATCTTTTCGATTGCCTCAAGTATCTTCTTCCGGTAAGGACCCATGATGTGCTCATAATAGTGCCTGAAATCAGGAGCAAAGTCGTCCACACGGTCGTCAAAAAGCCGTTCATCGCAAAAATGAGTTGCAAACCCGTCACAGGGAAAAAGCACACGGTCTTCTTCTATATACGTAAACATGGTATCCGGCCAATGCCAGTATGGCGCATGGATGAACTTCAATTGCTTATTGCCCAGACTGATGCACTCGCCATCCTCAACGGTCTTTCCTTTAAAATCCATGTGAAGCATATTTTTCAGAAAAAGCGCTGCTGTCTTCGTAGATAGGATTTGAGCATTCGGGTTTTCTTTCAGAACGTAACTCAATGCCCCCGAATGATCCATTTCTGTATGATTGACAACGATATACTGAATATCCCTGATGTTTATTAATGACCGGAGTTTATCAAGAAATTCTCCGGCAAACTTTTCATGCACACCATCGATGAGTGTGAGTTTATCTGCTCGAATAAGGTAAGAATTATAGGTAGTGCCAAACCGGGTTTCAAACACCACATCAAATGCCCTGAGAGTGGCGTTGAGCACCCCGACCCAATGAACGTCTTTTTGAATTTCTAAAGTCTGCATGGCCGATATTTACTGAAAGCCTGCGGCAAGATTAAAATATCTGGTTCAAATTAGTCCTACTAAGTCCCCCTTAATAAAGGGGGATTCAGGGGGTTGTGTTTTTCCTGAGTTTTTACAATCCCCTTGCCCCCTTTTCTAAGGGGGATTTTATGCCTGCTACCACCCGCAAAGCCGCATAAATAAAATGAAAATTCCTATACAATCAAGCTAAAAGAATGAACCAGATTTGGAATTTAAGCAACGCTCATCTTCTTTTTTACGAAATTCATCAACCCGCCTGCCTGGATAATTTCCTGCATTTCCCTGGGAAATGGCTCGAATTTGAATCGCTTCTTTAGGGTAAGATTCAGGATTTCGCCGGTTGTGAGGTTGATTTCTATTTCGTCTCCTTCCCGAATTTGTTCGGCCGCTTCAGGACACTCGAAAATAGGCAATCCAATATTAATTGCATTTCTAAAGAATATGCGGGCGAAGGACTTTGCTATGACACACGATAGCCCGGCAGCCTTGATGGCGATTGGCGCATGTTCACGCGATGAACCGCACCCGAAATTATCCCCCGCAACGATGGCATCGCCTGCTTTGGCCTTTTTCATGAAATTCGGGTCAGAGTCTTCCATGCAGTGAGACGCCAGCTCTTTCGTATCGATAGTGTTCAGATACCGCGCCGGAATAATCTCATCCGTATTTATATTATCTCCAAACTTCCAGCATTTAGCTTTCATCATGACCTCATCAAGTTATTCTTATTATAAATCTCATCTTCCGGTGGCTGCCAGATGCCTGCTGCCTGCTGCATCTTTTTGTTTGTGTTTCATCACACCGTGTTTTTTAGAATTTAGTCTGCCTTCCATCCTTTGATATGCCTGATGCATAAACGCCTCCAACCTGGTTTCCTCATTTGTCTGTTCCTGGCCATCAAAGGATAACTTCAGGCATGGCATGCCGTAATAATCTTTCTGAAACCTTTCAAGCACGCCATTTACCACCGTTCCGGGCATGCAGTGGAAGGGAATTACATTAACTATGCCGTCAAACCCTTCCTCGACGTATTCAATCGCTTTTCCCATGCTGAGCACCGGATCGCCCTTGTAAGAATCATCGATATACGGTTTTCCTTTTTTGATGAGTTCCTTTATAGACGCATCTTTCAAGAAATGCCTGACTTTCCCTTTAAATACCTTTGTCAATTTATAGGCATCGTATCGCTGGACAATATCAGAGATAAATTCCCCGAAAAAGCCTTTATAATCCTTTTCAAAGAGACAGGATTCCCTGCGGCAATGCGCAATGTAATTAATCCATTCGGAGAAGGGAGGAATAAATGCCTCTCCGCCCAGCCGTTCAATGCTCCTGGCAAGGAAATTGTTTGCAAACTCATTGCATCTTACATAGGTTTCCCCGATAACGCCAATCAATGGCCTGGGTTTGCTCCGGTCGACTTTTATTTTTGCAAATACGTCCCTGGCTTCTCTGGCAGGTCCGACTAAACTCACACGTTTTTCGAGCGCCACTTCTGCCTTTTTCACAAAGGTCTCATATACGGCGTCCGCTTCGCCTTTATTCAATTCATAGGGTCTCGTCTCCCTTTGCAATTTTTGCAGGAGATCAATGTACATAATGCCGTTCCACGCCAGCTTGCGGAAGTGGGTGCCAAGATTTTTGGTATCTTCGCCATAGTTCTCACCCTGATCCATTGTGTACATAGGCACATTGCTAAATCCGAGCTCGTCCAACACCAATCGGTGAAATTTATTGTATTGGCCGAACCGGCACGGACCGGATGCCGTAGCCATAAAGAAAGCGCTTGCCTCCGGGTCAAAATCAGGGCTTAAGGCCTTTTTTACGATATCCCCTGTTGTAAGGATTGCAGGATAACATTCCTTCCCCGAAGTAAATTTTCGCCCGATATCAATCGATTGTTTATTCGCCATAGGCAATGCCTCTGCCAGCACCCCGTGAGTTCGCATAGACGCAGCAATCATCCTCCCATGGTCACACATATAGGGGATGTAGATTATGCGTTTCTTTTTCTCTGCCAAGGTATGCAATGGGACATCGTCTCTTAGCTTTTTACCATGAGAGGCGGGTTTTACATTTTTAAGGCTATCGATAAACGCCTCGCATCGGGTTATTGCGCCAACGTCAGAACTGTGTTCGTCAATTTCTATAGTTAAGCAGGGTTTTCCGCCCAACTCCTTGGTAAAAAATTTCGTGATAAATGAGTCAGGACCACAGCCGAAGTTGGTGATATATAAAGGATAGAGTCTCTTATCTCTGGCTATTAATCGGGCAGCAGCAAGAAATTTTTGCCCCGTCTTCCAATACATATTCGGATAGTCATGGCTCACCTCTTCAATATCCAGCGTTAAAAAATCCAAAGGAATAGTCAATATCCCTAAATCACGCAATTTCTCAGGCAGGCCGAGATTCATACCCGTATCGCATCCGTTATAGGAGCGGCTGATCAGGACAAATGCCTTTTCGTTTTCCCCCAGTTTACCCAGAATCTCCCGTCCGCGCGCCTCTAAGGTTTTATTAAAAGTTTTTAGCGCCTCGCGCGCCGCCCTTATGGCTTGTTCAATAGTCTCCCCGGTCATTCCTAAATTTTTTGCAATTTGCCTCATGGTCTTATTTACAAACTCCTCCCCATATTCAAAATGGATGACGGGAGATAAGACCTCAAACTTCTTTCCCTTAAAATCAATGGCCGAATTGACGAGATACGGAATACACTGGACGTAAGGACATGCGTACGAGTGTGTAAGTCTTGGGCTGGAATGCGTTAAATTAACGACGCTGGGCAGGAACAGATAGTCAATATCCCTATCCAGCATATCCATTACATGACCGTGTGCTACCTTGATGGGAAAGCAGGTTTCTGCGGTAATCACTTCCACCCCATTATAAATAATATCTTTATTGGTGTCGCTTGAGGTAACCACATCAAAACCCAACTCGATGAAAAATGCCTTCCACATGGGATAAAGGTCGTAGAAGGTAGACACCTGTGGTATCCCGATCTTTTTACCTATAGGTTTATCGGGTTTGTTTTTCTTATAGGTATTAAAGAGTGCATCCTTTCGTTCCTTGAAGAGTCTGGGTAAATGCTTCCCTTTTTTCAGAGTCCTCTCGTCATCGAATTTGCCGCAACGACTCCCGTAATACAGGGGATTTTCACCATCGATATTAACCTGTCTTATCTCGCATATATTCGAGCAATCCTTGCAAACGAAGGAAGTAAGTTCGTATCTCTTGTGTCGCAGGTCAAACCCTTTGAACCTGGACTTTTCCCACGTCCTTTCTTCCATCGCAATAATGGCGGAACCAATGGCGCCCATAATATCGTGGTGGGGCGGAACAATGACTTTTTTCCCCGTCACCTTTTCGAATGCCGCCTTCACGCCGCGATTGGCTGCCACTCCACCCTGGAAGAATATAGTATCTCCGATCTTTCTATCCTCGACAACCCTGTTGATAAAATTCAACACCACAGAATAGCTCAGGCCTGCCAACAGGTCTTCCTTGGACGTCCCGCGCTGCTGGTGATGGTTGAGGTCGGATTCCATAAAGACAGTACATCGTTCACCAAGATGAGAGGGGCAACATGATGAAAGAGCCTTTTTGCTGAATTCACCTTTAATACTCACGCTGAGCTTTTCTGCCTGCTCTTCCAGGAACGAACCCGTACCGGCAGCGCAGACTTTATTCATGGCAAAATCCACGATGGCCCCGTTTTCCAGCCGGATAAACTTGGAATCCTGCCCGCCTATCTCAAAGATGGTATCCACATTTTTATCCACATTCGCTGCAGCAGTGGCATGGGCGGTAATTTCGTTTTTTGCAATGTCGGCGCCGATAAAGTCGCCCGTTAGGTAACGACCGGAACCTGTGGTTCCGGCGCCGCAGACAATTACTTTGTCTCCCACCTCTAAACCCACCTCATAAAGACCTTGTTTCACAGCTTCAAGCGGTCTGCCCGCCGTCATAAGATAACGCCTTGACAGGACGTTTTTATATTTATCAATAACGACAATATTTGTGCTGATCGAACCCACGTCAACGCCAACATACGCCTCGATCTTTTCATTACCAGCGATGGAATGGGTATTCTCTACGATTTTGTAATTATCCGAGTGGAGGGGTTCCAGGTTCGATGGCTTTGCGCTGCGGTTTCTCAGGTATTCTTCAATTTCTTTGAATCCGCGGAAGGGCGAATGGATGCCCTTATCCATAATCGTGAACACAGAGCCTATCGCCCCCATTACGTTAAAATATTTTGGAATGACCAGTTCGCCCGGTTTGAGTTCCAGGGTATCTTCGAAAGCCCTGATCATACCCACGTTTGCTGCAACCCCCCCCTGAAAGACGACAGGTTTTGAAAATTCCTTTCCCTTACCGATGTTACTCTTGAAATTTCTGGCCATCGCATAGCATAACCCCGCTACAATGTCATACACAGGGGTGCCTTCCTGCTGCAGGTGGATCATATCTGTCTTGGCAAAGACGCTGCAGCGTCCGGCAATGCGCGGCGGGTTTTTGGATTTTAAGGCAAGTTCTCCGAATTCTTTTTCTATGGCAACACCGAGCCTGGTGGCCTGTTGGTCTAAAAACGAACCTGTGCCTGCGGCGCACATGGTGTTCATTGAAAAATCGGAGACCTTTGTCTGCTGTGTGGACGAATCGCGCTCAATAAGCATAAGCTTAGAGTCCTCGCCTCCGATTTCAATAATGGTGCGAACCTCAGGATACAAGGTCGTCGTGGCCGTACTGTGCGCAACAACCTCATTGATAAAGGCGATGTTCATTAATTCTGATACGAGTTTTCCACCCGTCCCTGTAATGGCCATGCCGTCAATATCATCGATATGGGTTCTGTTAAATATATCTTTCAGTACCAGGAGAAATGTTTCTACCGTTTGACCATGTGAACGGACGTAGTGGTTTTCCAGAATTTCTTTGCGTTCGTTGATTAACACCGCCTTTACGCTAACCGAGCCGATATCCAAACCTATATATTTTTTTTGAGACATTGTTTTATTCATACACTCCATCGCTTAAGCATAAATATGAACATTCTAAAACTTAACAAATTAATTCTTTCGCAATTCCTTCTCCAAGTAATCCTCCGGCTTCATACACTGGATTTTCTTTACCTTTGCAAAGTCATCGTCGTAAGTCAAGAAAACATCTGACGAAAGTTTTACTGTGGCTGATAAAACAACTGCATCAGCAATAGACAGTTTTTCGGAAATTTTAGTGTTGGCAATACTTAAAACCATATCACTTGTAATATCTACGATCGTAATGTTTGGAAGGGCTTTAATAAATTCAATAGCCTTTCTTCCTTTTTGCATTTCATTTTTCTGGAAGAAAAGAATTGCTATTTCTATAAGTGAGATAACACTAACAACACCCTCTAAGACACCATCAGAAATAAGCTTTAATATTGCAAGGGATGGTTCTATTTTTTCTTTTTCTTCCAGAAATATACCGATGAAAATATTTGTATCGATACCGACTCTTTTTACCGTTTCCATTCCTTTCTAAGTTCTTTTTGAAGGGTTACAGAATCCTTATCAAAAATTCCTTCCCCTAATCCAACAATTTTGTCTATTGATACACTTCTTTTAGATACCTTTTTGATAATAATCTCATTTTTTTCAATAATAATGCTAACTTTCCCTAAAAGATGTGCTTTTTTAAGCAACTCCTTTGGCAATTCTAAACCTGAATTTTTTTTAAGGTTTTTTTCTATAATCATATTTTGCTCTTCATTAAGGCAGGCAAGTTTAGTTTTTTGATCAAAGAATACTTCTGTGATAACTCAGAAAATTTTTAAATGACAAAGATTGCTTTAATTCTTTCCCACCTCATCAGGTGGTGTAATCTTTCCCGTAATGGCAGATGCCGCCGCAACGGCAGGACTGCAAAGATAAATCTCGCTCTTTGGATGTCCCATACGACCGACAAAATTACGGTTAGTCGTTGACAACGCCCGTTCGCCTTCCGCCAGGATTCCCATGTGTCCCCCAAGGCAAGGCCCGCATGTCGGGGTTGAAACCACCGCCTCGGCATCAATAAATATTTCAATCAATCCTTCCTGTAACGCCTGTTTATAAATATCCTGAGTTGCCGGTATAATAATAAGCCGAATGGAAGGGTGTGCCTTTTTCCCTTTGAGGATTTGCGCCGCAATCCGGAGGTCTGAAATTCTTCCATTGGTGCAAGAACCTATGACCACCTGATCAATCTTAATGCCAAAAACCTCTTCCACAGGTTTTGTATTTTCCGGCAGACTGGGGAGGGCTATTTGGGGCGAAATCTCATCGGCATTGAATTCGTATGTCTTTGCATAATTGCATCCGGGATCGCTATGATGCACCGCATATTTTTTCGTTACTCTGCCGTTTACATATTCTTCGGTATTTTTATCGGGGGCAATAATGCCGCTCTTGGCGCCGGCCTCGATCGCCATGTTGCACATGGCAAAACGGTCGTCCATTGGCAGTTGGCTGATGGCGCTTCCCGTAAATTCCATCGCCTTGTAAAGGGCGCCGTCGACGCCGATCTTACCGATCGTATAAAGTATTAAGTCCTTTCCTGATGTCCAATTTTTTACCTTTCCATGAAAGACAAACTTAATCGATTCAGGCACCTTGAGCCATACCTTTCCTGTAGCGAAACATGCAGCAAGGTCGGTGCTTCCAACGCCTGTTGAAAATGCCCCAAGAGCGCCATAGGTACAGGTATGAGAATCGGCGCCGATTACGAGATCGCCGGGCGCTACGATTCCCTTTTCCGGCAGGAGGGCATGTTCGATTCCCATTCGGCCTATTTCGAAGTAATGCTTTAATCGGTGTTTTTCAGCAAAGATTCTCAGGGATTTCGACTGTTGGGCGGATTTAATGTCTTTATTGGGGGTAAAATGATCGGGAACCAGGACAATTTTTTCCGGATCAAAAACGTCCTTTATGCCTGCCTTTTCAAATTCGTCTATAGCGATTGGAGCGGTAATGTCATTGCCCAGGCAGATATCCACATGTGCGTAAACGAATTGTCCCGGATGTACCTCTTTGAGACCGGAGTGTGCGGCGATGATCTTCTCTGTTATTGTCATTCCCATAGATTGTTCTTAACATAGCAGCATGCTTCGTCTTCTCTTGCAAAACGTAAGCAACTGTGGATGATTGTTATTCTAACGAATAGAAATTTAATTTTCTGAAAATCGCGTTCGGTTCCACGACTTTAAAAATAAAGGGTCTTGTAAATATTTCTCATGACACTTGGTGCACAAATCAAAACGGAAGGTCTTATATTCTCCGTTTTCCAACATCTCGGCTGGGTCAGCCGCATCGTCCTCACTCTCGTTCTCTTCTTCCATCTCCTCGATTTCTTCGTCCATATCGTCGTCCATCTCCATAGCGTCACATGCGGTATAAACCTCAATCTTCACCACATACCGAATATCTTCGTCTGCCAGCAATGGTTTTCCGCACATATCGCAAGTATAGTGCACCATTCAAGTTCCTCCAAGTAAATTACCATTTTTAAAACACACTCTTTGCTAAGCCATTGCCCTGAGTCTCTTGATCCGTTCTTCGATGGGTGGGTGAGTGCTAAAAATTGCGGCAAACGAACGTCCGCTTAAAGGATTTACAATAAACAGATGCGCAGTCGTCTGGCCTGCGTCCATTGGTCTAACTCTTGCTGCCTGTTGTAATTTTTCAAGGGCGCTGGCCAACTCCAGCGGACTTCCGGTCAATTGCGCCCCTCCCTTGTCTGCGGCATACTCACGAGAGCGGGAGATGGCCATCTGAATTAAAAGGGCGGCAATAGGGGCCAGAATAGCTAAAAACAAAATTGCAAAACCGCCTCCCCCTCCCCCCTCTTCTTCGTCATTCCTGCCGCCATATCCGCCGAAGATGGATGCCCATCGCGCCATGTTTGCCAGCATCATAACGGCGCCTGCAATCGTTGCCACAATAGTTGAAATTAAAATATCCCGATTCCGGACGTGGGCTAATTCATGCCCCAAAACACCCCGGAGTTCTTCGCGAGAAAGGGAATTAAGCATTCCATCGGTAACAGCAACAGCGGCATGGCCGGGATTTCTTCCCGTTGCAAAGGCATTCATGGCCTGGGTTGGAATGATATACGTCCTGGGCATGGGGAGTCCGGCGCGCGCCACCAATTCTTTCACAATCGCATAATATGCAGGCGACTCCTGATCCGATACTTCCCTTGCACCGTACATCTTGAGGACAATTTTATCGCTGAACCAGTAACTGAAGAAATTCATACCCATCGCAATAGCAAACGCAAATACCGCACCCTGCCTGCCGCCAAACATACTGCCAACCCACACAAGCAGCAGGGTTAAGGCAATTAACAATATAGTTGTCTTAAAATAATTCATACGTACTTCTCCATATATACAATGTTATTGTTATATGTGATTACAGAAATTCTTGAGGAAGTATTTTACAAAAAATAATAAAATTTATTATTTCTAAATGATTCCGTACTTCCAAAAATTATTATAAGTACAGCTTATTTTTTGTCAAGGAATTTAATCTACGAAACAAAATGGCGGCTTTTATGAAGATGCTTGTTCGAGTTTACGATAGATAGCCGTTCTTACCGCATCGTACTGTGGAGGGACTTCTACGGGAAGATTTGCAAAGCGGGGGGTTACTTCTTCCAGCTTATTTTCATGATAGTTTATCTTGAACTCAGGGAATTTTAAACCATGCGCAGTAGAAATAACAACAACCCTCTCGTGGGGCTTTATCTCTTTCTTATCCAGCAATTTTATCAGCACTGCAAGGGCTACTCCTGTGTGTGGACAACTGAACAGCCCCGTTCTGTCAGACTGCGCAGAAGCATTCGCAAGTTCGTCTTCCGTTGCCTGCTCTACAATACCATTGAACTCTTTCAAGACCTTGATCGCCTTTTTATAACTGACGGGGTCGCCTATCTGAATGGCGTTGGCGAGGGTCTTCTGCGCCTTCACAGGTTTAAATTCTTTAAAACCGTTCAAATAACTAAGATACAGGGGGTTTGCCTTTGCGGCCTGCGCACAAACGATACGGGGCAGTTTATTTATCAAGCCCAATTCCTTCATCATGAGAAATCCTTTTCCTAGAGCGGCAGTGTTACCCAGATTCCCTCCGGGCACAATCACGACGTCAGGCACCTCCCAGTCAAACTGCTGGACTATTTCTATGCTTACCGTCTTCTGCCCTTCAATGCGGAGGGAATTCATGGAGTTGGCCAGGTAAATATTGTTTTTACTGCACATCTCCTTTACCAGCTTCATGCATCCATCGAAATCCGTATCGAGAGACAAGGTAAGTGCGCCGTTTGCGATGGGCTGGATGAGTTGAGCGTGAGACACCTTGTTCTTTGGCAGAAACACAATTGCCAGAATACCCGCAGCAGCGCAATACGACGACAAAGCAGCTGAGGTATCTCCGGTAGAAGCACAGGCAACCGCAGGAATATTCTTGCCTTCGGCAATCATCTGCTTGACCATAGATACCAACACGGTCATCCCCAGGTCTTTAAAAGAGCCTGTGTGGGCGTTTCCGCACTGTTTGATCCATAAGTCGTCGAGTCCGATTTCCTTCCCGAGTCGTTCGGCCCAGAAGAGGTTGCTGCCGCCTTCATATAGGGAAACCACGTTCTCGTTATCAACTGTGGGGCAAACCCATTCCTTCTTGCCCCAGACGGAACTTCCATAAGGCCACCGGGAACGCCTGTAACGCTCGTCAAAGAGCTTCTTCCAATGTTCAGGAGTATGCCTGCGAAGTTTATCCATATCATGTTTGACCTCCAGCAGGTCACCGCATTTTTTACACTGGTAGACGACCTCGTTCAGTTCGTATTTTTCATCACACCCTGCAATACATTGAAACCACGCCCGATACGGCATTACCTATTTCTCCTCCCCCACAACTCGCATTAAACTTATAGACAGGGGTTGAAAATTTTCAACCACCTACCATTACCACTCAACCCCGATCGCTGAACATTATAGGCAGATGAGATGGTAATTACAAGCAAAATGTGCCTGCGGTGGACATCGAAAGTATTTTAATTTTGACAAAAATGATACTATTTTGATAGGATGCTGAGCACTATGTATTTACAAAATATTTTATCAAAAATTTGCTCGTATTTTCCTAAGGTAGACGGACAATCTATCAGACAGGAGTTCAAGCATGCCTTTAGTACCGGGACAACAAAGGAAAACGAACCGTTGAGCGAACAGGAACGCGCCGTTATTGTGAAGCTGGTAGGGGTAATCAAGAGGAGGAAACTTACAGTTCCCGCCTCACTGTTCCTTGAGAGCGTTCAGCCGCTCAATTATATAGGAAGTCAGATGATGGTGTTTTTCAGGCCTTTTTTGACCTTTTTCTTTACACCCGCAGAATACGACCTATTTCAGGGTATACTCGAAAAACGGGAAGGCATCAAAAGGATTATTGAGGAATTAGAAGGCTTAGATATGCACCGCAGAGACGCAGAGAAAAAGTGACTGGTGACAAGTGGCGAGTGACGCGACACCCGTCACCCGCCACCCGCCACATTTTGCACCGGCGGTAAACCATATACATTGAAAGAGGATCATAACATTGAACATTATTATCGCTACAGATTGCGGCAGTACCTTCGCGGGTTCAAGTTTGTAACTTGAACCCTATATTTTATATTGTTGATTTTGCCATTGCACTCTCAGAACGTTATTACCGAATAAATTCAAGGGTTCAGGTTGCAAACCTGAACCCGCTGGGGCGGAAGTGTCATGTGACGAGTGACGGGTGACAAGCGACTCGACACCCGCCACCCGCCACATTTTGCACCGGCGGTGAACCATTCCATTGAATGAGGATGATGAATTGAACGTTATTATAGCCACTGACTGTGGTAGTACCACGACCAAGGCCATCCTGATCGAAAAGAAGGATGGGGTGTATCGTCAAACATTTCGGGGAGAATCGCCTACCACGGTGGAAGCGCCGTTTGAGGACGTCACCCGCGGCGTCCTGAATGCATTTGCGGAGGTGGAAGAACTCTCCGGACGGAAGATTTTAGATGGGGAAAAAATTATCACGCCTGCGCAGGGAAACATTGGGGTGGACATCTACGTCTCCACAAGCAGCGCAGGCGGCGGACTTCAGATGATGGTGGCAGGAGCCGTAAAGACCATGACGGCGGAAAGCGCACAGCGGGCAGCTCTCGGAGCGGGCGCCATTGTTATGGACGTCATTGCCTCCAATGACCAGCGTCTTCCGCATGAAAAGATCGACCGTATCCGGCATCTCAGGCCTGATATGATACTTCTCTCCGGCGGAACAGACGGAGGCACCGTTACCCATGTGGTAGAACTTGCCGAGTATATTTCAGCCGCCAATCCAAAACCGCGGCTCGGCATGACCTTTCAACTCCCCGTTATCTATGCAGGCAATAAAGAAGCCCGCGAAAAGATCAAAGAAATTTTAAGCAAAAAAACCTCCCTCAATGTCACGGAAAATATTCGCCCCACGCTTGAACGGGAGAACCTCTTCCCGGCTCGTCAGGAAATCCAGAAACTCTTTCTCGAACACGTTATGGCGCAGGCCCCCGGTTATAAAAAACTCATGTCCTGGACGGGGGCGCCTATTATGCCCACTCCAGGCGCAGTTGGACTCATCATGCAGACGATTGGCAGAAAAAACAACATCAACGTAGTGGGTGTGGATATCGGCGGGGCCACGACGGACGTCTTTTCTGTATACGGCGAAATCTTCAACCGCACCGTCAGCGCCAATCTGGGGATGAGCTACAGTATTTCCAATGTGCTGGCCGAGGCCGGGCTTGAGAATATCTTGAGATGGGTGCCATTTGATATTGATGAATCCGACCTCCGAAACAGGATTAAAAACAAGATGATCCGTCCCACGACAATACCGCAGACACTGGAAGAGTTGAAGATCGAGCAGGCCATATCACGTGAAGCGCTCAGGGTGTCTTTCGAACAGCACAAATCCCTGGCGGTGGGACTCAAAGGAGTGCAGAGGGAACGTGACATCTCCGAAGCATTTAAACAAGAAGTTACCGGCGAAACACTCGTAGATATGCTGAAGCTGGACTTGCTGGTGGGCAGCGGCGGCGTGCTCTCTCACGCGCCGCGCAGGTCGCAGGCCATGCTCATGATGATTGACGCATTCCAGCCCGAAGGTGTGACGAGGATCGCCGTAGATAGTATATTCATGATGCCGCACCTGGGTGTTCTTTCTACGGTAAATGAACAGGCCGCCACAGAGGTTTTCGAGAAAGATTGCTTGATCCATCTGGGCACGTGCGTCTCTCTCGTTAAAGGCAATACTGGAAAACTTCAGGAAAAATGTATCTCCTATAAAATGGCGATGCCCGATGGCAAAAAGATAGAGGAATCACTTCCGTATGGGGAGTTACGTGTCCATCCGCTTGGTGTCGACCAAACAGCGGAAATCGAAGTTTTGCCCGCGAAAAATTTTGATGTTGGAGCAGGCAAGGGGAAACCCATTGTTAAAAAAGTATTTGGAGGCAGCGTGGGTATTGTTATTGATACCCGTGGAAAACCTATTACTTTTGCAAAGGATAAGGTGTCAAGGGTTGAACAACTCCAGCGATGGACTAAGGCAATTGACGCCTATCCGGAATAAATTAGTTCGTTTGAAGCGATAAGCTGAAAATATAGTCAACGAAAAAAGAAAGTTGTGTCATTTCGAAGGAGCAGCGCGACTGAGAAATCTTAAGATTCCTCGCTTCGCTCGGAATGACAAGTACTCAATGTCAACTTATTTAATTCGTTTACTATAGTATGGTTGTATTATCTTAAAACTTATTTTTTAACATTTTCGGCAAAAAATTTACGAATTACGATTGGGGATTTACGATTTGAGATTTGAAAAATCGTAATTCGTAAGTCTAAAATCGTAAATCCCATTCAGTTACTTTTCCGACTCGTTCGGGTTAGGATTTTGAAATTAGAATTTCATATTTGTAAGGATACATGACACACGCTTATACACCGGGTTTACGCATAGCAGAAAGGACGAAGGTCACGAGCCAGCGCGTCCTGCCCCTGTTAGGGGATGTCATCGTTAAAAAGGGCGATGTCCTGAAGGCAGAGGATGTTGTGGCCAGGACGCATTTGCCCGGCAAGGTACATGCCATCAATGCCGTAAACCGCCTGGGTATTCAGCCCAAAGACCTCCGGGAATACATGCTTAAGAAAGAAGGCGATTCTGTCCGGAAGGACGAACCCATCGCCGAAACCAAACCCTGGGTCAAGATGTTAAAGGCCATCTTGCATTCTCCCATCACCGGTACGATTGAAAGTATATCCACGGTGACGGGACAAGTCCTCTTGCGAGAACCGCCAAAACCAATCCAGGTACATGCACATATAGATGGCGCCGTGATAGAAGTTATGGAAAAAGAGGGTGTGGTAATGGAGACAACGGCCACCTTTATCCAGGGCATCTTTGGCGTG
>VGXX01000044.1 GCA_016873155.1 Planctomycetota bacterium
GAAAGCGCTATGGTAATCAGAGAGGTATTGGATGGTGTTCACAGCCCAAAAAGGGATGTGGTTCTTTTGAATGCAGCCGCTGCAATCATTGCAGGCGGATTGGCAAAAGATTTTACGGAAGGACTGAAAATTGCTGCACAGTCTATCGACACGGGCAAAGCGAGAAATGCGCTCAGGAAATTAACGGAGATCAGTTGGCAATCTCCAGAGGAAAGTATTGAACGTATAATAGATTTTATGTAAACTGCACAAAATATAAAAAGTAATGATTTATTAATTGTTTATAAATAAGAGCTTTCTTTTGCCACTTTTTAAACCATTACTATATTGCTAGAATACAAACCCCAATCCACAATAAGAACGAACACAGTTAAAATATTTATATTTAATTTTGCTGGAGAAACAAAAAGACTTGCAATCTTCTTCGTTTTTGTTTTAATAACTCCTCAAAGGGAAAAAGCAATTTTCTATCATTCACTCCAGAGTAGAATGTTTTCGCAGAACGAGATTCGATGAATAAAAGCTTCAAACGAAAGGTTTAAACAAATTTATGACGGGCATCCTTCTTATTTTTGGATTTCTTGGCATTGCTGTTTGGGGAACATTGTTAGGCAGAAAGCAACGGCTTATCGAGTACACATCGAATCGAAACAAAGGCTCGGTTTGGGAAGTTTACTGTACTACTCTTTCCTCTCTGGTGGGTGGATGGATGTTTTTTGGACTGAACGCAGTAGGTTTCGAAGCTGGTTTAGTAGGTGCGGCTATCGGTGTCGGTTATGCAATTGGGCTTGGACTTCTTTTCATTCTTGCGCCTCGAATTAAGAAGATAATGACTGAAAAAGGTTATGACACGCTAGACGAATTTATTGGGTTACACTTTGGTCATAATACTCAAACCCTCCTAGCACTTACTAACTTTGCTATCTTTCTTTCAGTTATATCGGCACAATTTATGGCAATGACGAGCTATCTTAGGGTGATTGCGCCAGAATTTGCGGGATGGCTTCCTATCGCAGCAGCAATTGCAGTTGTTATTTATACTTCAATTGGTGGTTATAAAGGTGTAGCTATTACAGATATTCTTAAAATGATCGTTTTGGTAATTGGTGTCGGTGCATTTGCAGCAATCGTACTTTCAAATACACCTCAGAATACATGGCAACAACTGCCATCAAAGTATTGGGGGGTTACTGGATATGGAGTCGTATTTGTAGTAGGTGCGGTTTTATTCTTTCCAGCAACAATACTCGTCCGCTCAGATCTTTGGCAACGTGTAATTCATGCAGAATCTTCAACCGTTGCAAGACGCTCGTTAGCATTTACAATTCCATCTTTATTCCTTTTCTATGTCGTCTTAACTTTCATTGGAATGGCTTCACGCGCTCGTTTAGGCAATGAAGCTTCACCAGCGTCGGCGGGAATGCTTCTTTTGCATCAAGACTTACTCAGTCTTCCACTTTCGACATGGTTTACATCAACACTTGCGGCAGTAATCTCATTTGGTATTTTCGCAGCTCTCGCAAGTACGGCAGATAATAACCTCAACATAGCAGCGATTGGTTTGTCGAAACTTTTATTTCGTAAGGATTGGGAGAATATTTCAAAAGAGACTCAGGTGTTCACGAAAGCTGCTTCCAAAGGTCACGAAGAGAGATTGCTGTTGAAATGTCGTTGGCTTTGTTTAGCTATTGGTTTCTTTTCAATCGGAATCGCCCTATTCCTAAATGACATTGTAGCAGTGATGGTTAATGCGGCATGGATTATGATGCTCTTTCTACCTGCAACTATTGGTGCGCTGCTATTTGGCCATCGCTCCACGAAAGCAGGCTTCATAAGTATTATCTCAGGAGCAATTGTCTATTTTTCCGTGTTAGCTATTGGTGTTCCATTAAAGTCTGCATTTTTACCGGGTTTTGTAGTTTCTCTAATTGTTTATTTGCTATTTATAAAAGTGTTTGATCGAAATGCTAGGAGTTGATTTACAAACCATAAAACGGGTAACACACAATGAAATGCACATTGAAATACGAAGCTGGAAAGTGGTTCTGTTCAAGTGGAGACTTATTTAAGGCATTGGAAGCCTATAGTAAAAAGAACAGAAAATGGATAGACCCAGAACTTGAGAAGGCTATTACAGCATTCCATAGTCGTTATTATCCTGATGAGCGCGATGATTCAGGAGAAAAATATCCATGGAATGCTTTTAATAAAGTTAACATTAGAACCAATACTGAGTATCTAGAAAAACTAAAAAAGAAGGTCGTCAGGCATGATCTCACTTGGCATTGGAGACTGCTTCTCCCATACCTCTCAAGTTCGCTATCGTCTAGCGATTCGATTGTTTTGTGTGTATCTCAAATTAGGCAGTGGCAGTTAGTTTCATGCTTCCATATGGAATGGCCAAGTGAGAAAAACAAACTGAAACTTCTCCGAAGCATTCGCTCTGAGAAGAAGAACCTTTTACGCCCACCAGTCTTCGGGAAAAGCCATCGAATCACGCGCTGGGAGGTTTACGCCTCTTTCTATATTCCTGAAGTATTATGTGAAATCAAGAAAGCTGTAAATAAAGCAGAAGCAGAAGGAAACACATTTCGTCTTGCTCATATTCTTGGACGCTATGATACCTACATTAAAATTACTAATCCAAAATGGGGTAAAACAAAAGAACAATTCGAGTTGGATATTGAGCAAATAATTGATCTTGACCCTGAACATGAACCAGCCCAAATTGAGGATCGTAATACGGATAGCGTGTGTCGTCCGTATGGGTTGGCACGTCTCCCGCAGTTCAAGGAGGTAAACACCCCAAAATTTCCAAAGGCGAAATCACTATTATTTTCTAGTGATAACTACTGCCGTGCATTTGAGCAAGTGTCAGATGTGTTGAATGATACAAGCGCACGCCAAGTCCTAGTCATTGCACCACCAGGATCTGGAAAAGAATATATAAGTGAGATATTCCATACTTGTCGCAAGAAAAATGGCCATATGGTGAAAACCTCTCTTGCTGGGTTAGATGAAAAGGCGGCGGCATTTCAACTTTTTAACTTAGAGTTGGATAGACTCGAAAAAAGAATCAAGAATGTGAACGGGATCTATCAACCGAGTAAAAAATTTAAGGCAAACATCCGAGACGGAGCAATATTCAAAGCACTGGGAGGGACGTTAATAATAGACGAACTTGATAAAGCCAATGATAAAGTGCGTGCCATGCTTCTTCGTTTCTTGGAAAGTGACGATGTTGCAATCCCCGGAACGTCAATAGTTTTGAAAATACCAAAGGAAATGCGCCCGCTTTATGTTTTTGCCGGGAGTAAAACAAAAAAAGAATTTCTCCAACTTGGTCCAATTGATTTTTGGTCACGAATAACACACATTGTTGAAATGCAGCATCCGCTTGAGTTAGGTGAAGTAGCTGACAGACTACGAGTGGCAGAGGATTACGTGCGATTATTTTGGTTTGAGCAAGTCGAGGCATTCTTCAAGGGTGAGAAACTGTTAAAAGTTTCTAAAGTTTCTAAAGAACTTTTCGAGCCATTGCGCAAGATATTTGCTGATTGTTGGAACTTCTTTGTGAGTCGGGAGGTAGGTGATTTTGTTGCGAGGGAACTCGCTGAAGCAATTTGTGGTCAAGGCAAGCCTATCCCCAGTGTACGTACAATTCGCGGCACTGTTTCACGCTGTTTCTATTCCATTTTCCATTCACTGCTTTACCATAAAAAGAGTGATGCACCACTAGAGATTTGGGCAAAAAAAATTGGGGAATCAGAGACCACAGGGAAAGAACCATTTATAGAATTACATAAACTCATGGGAAACTCCCTCAAGCAACAACCAATTGAACAAGAACTAAAGAATTGGGAAGTGAACGCATTGGAGGAAATACGTATGCTAATTCGTTCAAGTGTAAGCATACAGGTTTAAGCGAATGAAACTAATTGATTTGCAAAAGTCTGTACAAGAACTACCACGCTTAACAGATATTCGCCAGTTTGGTCGGAGTCCTGAGCAGCGCGCTGTGCTTGAGCCGTTATTGACTCATCTTGGCGTGAAGCCAGTGCGTGTTGATGATGTCACAAATATGCTTGGGCTAAATCGAGGACGTGTTTTTGCTATTCGTTGGGACATAACTTCGGGAGAAATGGGTTTCAAACAACCAGTAATGTCCTCATTGTTATTGTTTCATTTGTGGCGAAGAAGAACATTATTGTCTAATGTACAAGTATTAATAGATGCAGGCAATGTCAATACTTCCCTTGCATTAACTCACCTTGCAGCTAGTCTCGATCTTCGTGCAGAACATATCCTGTCGCGGCATTTTCCAGAAGATATACGTAGCTATATGCTCAAGCATGGGCATGACAGCTTAACGCTGATTGAGGCACCTCCTTCAAAAACTGGTAAAGAGCGAGAGTTCTATAGTTTTCTACTAGAGTTAATGCGTGATGTAACGCGTCGAAGAACTCATCTTTGTCTCTGGCACGCCAAATACAGCGGTGTTGCCACACGCTGGATGGGGGAGGCGTTTTCTGAATCATGGCAGGTTATGCCGGATGATATTGTGCTTGGACTAGGCTCTGGTTCTACCCTTGAAGGTTACGCAATTCCCTTAAAACAAAGGTTTAATAATACTCCTCGTATTGTTGTTGCTGAACATCAGCATTCACCTCTTGTCTCTGGGAAACCCGTAATAGCAAATTTGTTTGTTAATTCTGATAAGCAACCTCAGGATTTTAAGGAGTATCGACAGTCGCCGACGGATGCAATACCTCATATGGTACTAGGTCCTCATTACGACGAAATAAATCCGCTAATTTCTGGTGATGGCTTAGCCCAAATTAGTGCGGTAGTGCGTTACTCAGACCTGGGCTGGCAAGAAATCTCGCTCAACTGTCGTTTAGCCGATATGCCCATAGGTAATTCTAGCGCTGCTAATCTTGCCGTTGCTCGTTATCTTGCTTCTCAAGGAAGAATCGTTTTCACATTTATCTACGAACCCTTACGTGATTTTTATATAAAGCAAGATGTGGTAGACGAAAATGAGAAAAGAAGAGAACAAGTATTGGTTTCTCAATACTGACACAAGACGTTCTTGACTACGCAGCCTAACACGGGCTTTTGGACACTTTCCCATGCATGCGAAAGAGAGATAATCTATGACTTATTTAGAAGCAGTAATACTCGCCGTTATCGAAGGGATTACTGAATTTCTGCCTGTTTCATCTACCGGTCACATGGTAATCGCTTCCACGTTTATGGGTATCAGTGAAAATGCCCTGACAAAGAATTTTGAGATCGTTATACAGTTAGGCGCTATTTTATCGGTGGTAGCGCTTTACTGGCGCAAATTCTTTACCTCTTTCAAGTTTTATCTGAAATTAGCCTTTGCATTCCTGCCGGCTGCCGTTGCAGGCGCTTTATTGGGTGATTACATCGATATTTTATTAGAGAGTATATGGGTAGTGATTGCTACCCTTTTTCTTGGCGGGATTGTTCTGATTTTTGTAGACAGGTGGTTTAAACATGCCGAAGGGACGGAAGAACAGGAAATATCATGGTTCCAAGGTTTCAAAATCGGTTGCTTTCAGTGTATTGCAATGGTTCCTGGCGTATCACGGGCTGCAGCCACCATCATCGGAGGAATGGCGGTAGGGCTTAACCGGAGAACAGCCGCTGAATTTTCATTTTTTCTCGCCGTTCCCACCATGCTGGGCGCCAGCGCCAAGAAAATGATGGATTCTTACAAGACAATTCAACACCATGATATAGCTATCCTGCTTTTGGGGAGTTTCGTGGCATTTGTCGTTGCCATGTTTGCCATCAAGGCTTTTATCGGTTTCCTGAAAAAGTACGGTTTTAAATGGTTCGGGTACTATCGTATTGTCTTGAGTGTGGTATTGGCTGTTGTTGCATATCTGATGAAAATACAAATGTGAATGAAGAGAAATAGTAAAAAATGTGCCTCGATTTATAAAATTCTATTGCATTTTATTTAGAAATTTGTTTCACTAAGCAAACATTTTTTTTAATTTATTAATACCGTTAAAATCGTTTGAGGGAGCCAATCAATTATGATGATACCGAGGTTGGTATTCTTTACCAAGGGTGTTGGAAAACATAAAGACAAGTTACAATCTTTCGAGCTCGCCTTGCGGAAAGCAGGGATCGAAAAATGCAATTTGGTGAGGGTGTCGAGCATCTTCCCGCCGAATTGTAAAATTGTCACGAAGGAGCAGGGTGTTACCATGTTAAAGGCAGGACAGGTGATTTTTTGCGTAATGAGTGAAAATTCCACCAACGAGCCCAACCGGATGATCTCTGCCTCCGTCGGTATGGCTGTTCCGGCCGAGCACGAACACTATGGATATCTCAGTGAACACCATGCCTATGGTGAAACCGAAGAAAAATCGGGCGATTATGCAGAAGACCTTGCCGCCACCATGCTGGCGAGTACCCTGGGTATCGAATTCGATCCTGCAAAGAACTACGACGAACGGAAAGAAACTTACAGGATGAGCGGTAAAATCGTAAAAACCAGAAACATCACACAGGCTGCGCGTGGGGATAAGAACGGTTTGTGGACAACAGTCGTTGCCGCAGCCGTATTTATTTTATGACCTTACCTTTTAACATAATCTACAGAAAGTGTTAGCCTCCCCAAACTATCTTCAATAGAACAAGTCCCCATTAATCTTTGATTCCATCAGCATGTTTCCGTTTGATATGGCATGCGGGAAAGGGTATTTTTAAACGTGGAAGTAATTGCTACCGGATGCATCGTTGCCCCCAGGGGATTTTTAACGGGAACTACTTATTGTGGAATAAAAACCATAAAAGATAGTCTCGATTTGGGAATTATCTTTTCAGAACGTCCATCGACCGGTGCGGCATTGTTTACCACAAATCAAATCTATGCAGCGCCGGTAAAGCTGAGCAGGAAAGTTGCCCAAAAAGGCCATATACGGGCCTTCGTTATTAATAGCGGGAATGCCAATGCCTGCACAGGAGACCAGGGATATAAAGATGCCGAGGAAATGGTACGGATTGCAGGAAAATGCCTAAAGATTTCTGAGGATGAAATCCTGGTCGCCTCTACCGGGATTATTGGAAGACCGCTCTCCATGGATAAAATCTCCGCCGGTATTAAGGCCGCCGCCGCATCTCTGGGAAACACTTCAGCGCATGGCAATGACATGGCACGGGCGATTATGACGACGGATACCAAACAAAAAGACATTGCCGTCAGACTAAAGATAAACAACAAAGATGTGATTGTGGGTGGGATCACCAAGGGAGCTGGGATGATTGCCCCAAACATGGCCACCATGCTCTGTTTCCTTACGACGGACGTCTCCATGCCAGCTTCACTGCTCAATGAATGCCTCAGAAATTCTGTAGAATCCTCTTTTAACCGCATCACCATTGACGGACACATGAGCACCAACGATACTATTGCAATCATGGCAAATGGCGCTTCTGGAGTAAATATTGCCTCAAAAGGTTCTGAATTACAGATATTTCAACAGGGACTAAATTCTGTAACCGGCTATCTGGCGAAGGCCATTGTGAAGGATGGTGAAGGCGCTACTAAATTCATTCAGATTGATGTGGCAGGCGCAGGGTCACGCAGCGATGCGGCAAAGATTGCCCGATCAATTGCAGACTCGCCGCTCGTAAAGACGGCAATCAACGGAGAAGACCCCAACTGGGGTCGCATAGTCTCCGCCGCAGGATATGCGGGTGTGGAACTGAATGAATCAAAGACCAATCTCTATATTAACGATATCCTGATCTTTGCGAAGGGAATTCCGACACAGTGTGACCTCAGTAAACTGAGCACATCCATGAAAAACAGCGACATCAATATCCGCCTGGAACTGGGACTGGGAAATTGTTCAGATACTGTCTGGACATGCGACCTCTCGCATGAATACGTTACCATCAATGCCGAGTATCACACATAGTTTTCTAAATTTTTACAGACTCAATTTCCTTAACATCAAACTTTTCCTCTCCCTTGAGAACTCCTTTAAGGTTGCATAAGTCCTTCATTATTGAACTGGCGCAATGCATTTTCCCTGTCTCCATGCATAAAATTCTGGTAAAATTGGTTAATGATGAAAAAATATGATATAATATAATCAGATAATTTTACAGGTGTTTTGCATTAGTTATGAAATAAAACCATTCGGAGGTAAAAAATATGAGAAAAACAATTTCAATTCTTTTTATTTCCATAATTGTTTTAACCGGGGCTTGCTATGCCAAAGACTCTCCAAAGGTCGTAATAGAGAAATACCTTGATGCGGTAAGGAACAACGAATACGATAAGGCATATTCCTTCATTTCCAAAACCGATACTACCATCATTGATTGGCTGGAACTTATCAAGTATATAAAAAAGATCACCCCGCCAAAGCTTACCAAAGTTATTGACCTTGCCCATAGGGCAGTCCGGCAGGAGATCGTAAGCACATCAGTAGGCGGTAATACCTCTATAGTGAAAATCCACTCCAGGATTCCGGATATGGAAGAAACCCTGAAGGTTACCCAGAATCCTGAAGATATAAAAGCCCTTTTAGATCGCGGTGAATTGCCGATGAAAGAACGGTTTGGGGAGTGCACGTTAGTGGTGGAAGATGATGCCTGGAAGATTTCAAAGGTTAAGGGTATTTCTTCGGACCAGGCGGCAGAGCTTGCTACGGACTTTGCCGAACGCATTTTGGGCAAGGACGAGGCGAAAAGGATAAGCAGGGAAATCAGCGAATTTGCGAAGAAGCAGGAGAAGGGCGTTTAATCTCTATTTATCTGTGCAATCTGCGAAATCTGTGGTCTCTTTTAATCATTCAAACGTACGATATTCCATTCCAAAGGCATTAGCTACAGCCTTATTGGTAACCCTTCCCTTTACCATATTGATTCCCCTCAATATGGCTGGATTTTCTTGGGCTGCGCGTTCATACCCGTTGTCAGCAATTTCCAAGGCGTATGGTAACGTTACATTAGTCAAAGCGTGTGTTGATGTGCATGCCACAGCGCCAGGGATGTTGGTCACACAGTAATGGATTACATCATATTCATTGTAAATAGGATTGCTGTGGGTAGTGGGTTTGCTGGTCTCAACGCATCCTCCCTGGTCGATGGCTACGTCAATAATCACTGCGCCGGTCTTCATGGTTTGTACCATATCCTTCGTTACCACATACGGCGCCCGCGCCCCTTCGATAAGCACGGCGCCAATCAGCAGGTCGGCATCTTTGACTTTTTCCCGTATATTGTGGGCATTAGACATGAGTGTGACGACATTTTTCGGCATGATGTCATCCAGATACCTGAGTCGCTCCATGTTGACATCGAGAACCGTAACCCTTGCCCCAAGTCCGGCGGCCACTTTGGCGGCATTGGCGCCTACGACACCGCCACCGACAATGACTACTTCTGCAGGTGCTACACCAGGTACTCCGCCCAAAAGTATCCCGCGTCCAAGCATGGGTTTCTCCAGATATTTTGCGCCTTCCTGGATGGACATCCGCCCTGCCACCTCACTCATGGGAGTCAGGATCGGGTGTTGACCGTGTTCGTCCCGAATTGTTTCGTAGGCAATGGCCACTACTTTCGCCTTCAGTACAGCTTCTGTCAATGTCTTCGAGGCGGCGAAGTGAAAAAAGGTAAAAATGATCTGATCTTCTCTTAATAAAGGGTATTCCACGGGCAACGGTTCTTTAACCTTCATAATGAGTTGTGCCAGGTCATATATTTCTTTGGGATTATCGACTATTCTTGCTCCGGTTCTCTTATATTCCAGATCAGGAATGCCGCTTCCCAAGCCGGCGCCATTTTCTACAAGCACCGTATGCCCGTGTTTTATCATCTCCTCCACACCCACGGGGATGAGGGCTACGCGGTATTCGTCAGGCTTGATTTCTTTGGGTATACCAATAATCATGTGAGTTTTCTCTTCAAAAAGGTTGTGCAGTCTGATAGAATCTTTCGTGACTCTTGAGCCACGAATTGGCATAAATTTCTGCGAATATTTTCTTCTCGTTTGCAAATTCGTATCTATAGTTAATAACAAAAGAAAGCTGTCATTTCGAGGAGCGAAGCGACGAGAAATCTTTTGCTCAGGGCAGGCTCCGGGACAAATCTTAAGACTCTTCGCTTTTGTTCGGAATGACAAGACTTTATGCCGTAGTGTACATTGGCTGTCATTTTTGTCAACTAGTTTTTGGAATTTGTAACAGATCAGTTCACCGCAGAGAGCGCTGAAGTCGCAGAGTTAAAAAAAGTATTGGTTAAATTAGATTCTTCGCTCCGCTCAGAATGAGTGCTCTTGTCATTCTGAGGGAGTGAAGCGACCGAAGAATCTTGGTTTGAAACTCCTGTAAATCCTGTCAAAACCATGAAGACGTGTGCCTTTATTACATTAGGTTGTAAGGTCAATCAATATGAAACCCAGGCAATCCGGGAATCCCTTGCTGCAAAAGGGTTCGTGGAGGCCAATCCTGAACAGGCAGCCGACCTCTATGTAATCAATACCTGTACGGTCACCTTGATTAGTGATGAGAAATCACGTCAGCACATTAAAAAAGTCAGGCGGAAAAATCCACGTGCAACCGTTGTTGTTACCGGTTGTTATGCGGAAGCGGATGCCAAGACCATAAAAAAAATGGATGGGGTTGACTTCGTGATTACCAAGGCTGAAGAAGCCCACCTGGCGGAAATTGTAAGTAGGGATACGGTGCACCGTATCCCTACGCAAGATTCCATTTACAATCTCAAAATAAGCCATTTTGCCGGACACACAAAGGCATTCCTGAAGATTGAGGATGGATGTGACATGTATTGTTCTTACTGCATCATTCCTTATGTTCGGGGGGGTATCAAGAGCAGAAGACCACAGGACATCCTTGAAGAGGCAAAGCGCCTGATCCAGAGTGGCTACAAGGAAATTATACTGACGGGCATTCATCTGGGGGCTTATGGCAGGGATACGCAGGGGAACCACCGTTTGCCGGATGTTATTCACATGCTCAGTAATCTGTCGGGTCTGGAGAGATTACGGTTAAGCTCTATCGAAGTCAATGAGATAACAAACGATTTAATTGACCTTGTTGCGGATACAAAAAATGTGTGCCCGCACTTTCATGTGCCGCTTCAAAGTGGAGATGACTATATTCTGGAGAGGATGAACAGAAAATATACCGAATCACACTATGTCGAGGTCTTGGATAATATCCGTTCAAAGATTGATGTACCATCGTTTACTACAGATGTCATGGTGGGCTTTCCGGGGGAAAAGGATGTACACTTTGACAATACTGTCGAACTATGTAAAAAGGTAGGATTCAGCCGGATGCACATATTCTCATTTAGTGTAAGGGAGGGTACGCCGGCGGCAAAGATGCCTGACCATTGCCAACCTCAAATTATCAAACAAAGAAAAGCAATGCTGGAGGCTGTGGCAAACGATATAGCCTTTGCTTACAAAAAACAATTTTTGAACAAGGTTGTAGCGGTGCTTGTTGAAGCTGAAAGGGATCACAAAACAAACCAATTGTGCGGTTATACAGAACGATACATCAAGGTATTATTTGAAGGTCCTGAGATTGCCAAAAATTCAATCGTCTCCGTACGAATCGAAGAGGTTAATCCTTCTTTTGCGATGGGGACTTTACAATAAATGCAAAGATAAAAAATGAAAGTGCAACAAATCATTTCCATAAAAACTAAAGTTTGTATCATCGTTCTTATCGTTTTCTGTGTCTTTCACACCCCTTCATCCTTTGGTTTGCCTGCTGATGATGTCATACCGCTGGTGGATGGGGACTATTATCCACAGGTCCATCAGGTGCTGATTACTGCAAAGAAGTCCATCTCGTGTGTCATGTACATGGCCGACATTAATCCAAAGTATAATAAGGGTTGGGAATATAATTTGGTCAATGACCTCATCGGCGCCCATCGGCGTGGTGTGGCTGTAACGGTTATCTTTGATCAAAACACTATGTTTTGGGAAGAAGGGAAAAAGGGTAAGAAAATAGAACGAAGGAGTCAGGAGGCGTATGAACTGCTCAAAAAAAATGGCGTCCCTGTGTATTACGATAGCAAAGACCGTATTACCCATAATAAGATATTGGTCATAGATAATTATATTACCATTGTAGGCAGCACGAACTGGACTTACAGTGCATTAAAGAAGAATCACGAGGCATCTGTCCTGATAAAATCGCGCAGCGTAGCAGAGTCGTTTCTCAATAAACTCAGTACAATCTCAAAATATCAGCCAAAATGATGAGCATATTGGACACGGATGAACGCAGACTTCGTCGTGAGCGCTCAGTCGAACGATTATCAGGATGGTTTAATTAGACAGGGTTAACAGGATAGACAGGATAAAACGAAGTCAAAAAAGAAAATCTCATGTAAATCCTGTCTAAAAATAATTGGCTTTATACCGCGTTAAAGAAGGGCTATAAGACGGTCAAGCAGACGATAACGCTTGAAGCAGGAGAAGAAAAATACATTGAGATTGTGATGAAAAGGACAACCAAAAAAGGTATATATTCTGAAAATTGAAAGTAAGGAAACTTTTGGAACAGATCTAAAGACCGCCAATATTTTGCCAGTTCATTTAATTGTTCAGAATAGTGGCTCGAAGGAGTTCGAGATTAACCATCAGCAGATTTTTGGTATTACACCGGATGGAAAATATACGGTCGCATACTCGTTAAACAAGGCTGCTGAACATGTTCGGAAATCATCCATTGGTTCAACCGCAGTTGCCGGGGCTGTTGCTGGTACACTTGCCGGAGCGGCGATAGGAGCAGGTATTGGAGCAGGGGTAGGTTATGCGGGTGGTGACGTCTCTCAAGGAGCAGCAACAGGGGCAATTATTGGAGGAACTTCTGGCGCTGCCGTTGGAACAGCAGAGGGTTTATCAGATTCTTTTACAGTTAAATTCAAACAAGAGCTTGCAAATTTGGCATTTGAGGATAGAGTCATTTTCCCTGGCGATATTCAACAGGGTTTTGTTTATCTAAAATGGGAACATTACAATAAAATCCGGATGAAAGTTCTCAATATTACAGACAACAAAATTCAGGAGCTAATGTTTGATGTTTCTGTTACACGTTAAAATAATGAATATAAGTAATGTGGACTTGCTTCTTGAATTTCTAAAGAAATGTAGGCGAAGGCAGATAACATTGGGAATAGGATTGCTTTCATAATTTACAAAATTGCCTATAACCAACGGACGAAAATAACTTTTGTGGAATGGAAGTTTGCGGAAATCTCATGAGTTCAATGCATATTAATTCACAGCAAAAGCATGCCCTCATGAAAATGGGGGACGCAACGGGTGCAAAGGAAGAATTTAAATTGGCAAAAAAGAATTAGCACGGTTTAATGGTTTTAAGATTCTTGTGGACCACTGCATTCTTTATCTGTGTAATCTGCGGTTTCACGTTTTTACCTAACAATGTCTTTGCTGTGAAAGAGGCTTAGAAGTTTGCCATTATGCAACTTTAATATCGTATGACAGAGCAACGACCACATATTATTATCATTGGCAGGCCTAACGTAGCAGGAAAATCAACGACTGCTCCAACCTTGCTCAAAGGGACGCTTGGAGTAACAGAATTCGTAAATGCCGACACGATTGCTCAGGGACTTTCGGCTTTTCAACCTGAAAGTGTAGCGTTCCATGCAGGTCGTGTTATGCTGGAGAGAATACATCGCCTTGCAAAAGAACGAGTGGATTTTGCATTCGAAACAACCCTTGCCAGTCGTACCTTTGTCCCGTGGATAGAAGAACTTAAAAAAACAGGTTATATTTTCCATCTTGTTTTTCTCTGGCTGCCTAACCCTGAGTTTGCCCTAGCTCGTGTTGCTGAGAGGGTGCGGATGGGTGGGCATAATGTACCAGAAGAAATCGTGAGAAGGCGATATGATAAAGGTATTAGGAATTTTTTCAGGCTTTATAAGACATTGGCAGATACATGGTTCTTTTATGATAACTCGTTCGCTGGAGATCTAAAGCCTTTTGCTTCAGGTGGAAAGGAAATAGGTACTTCGATTGAAAACAGATTGATTTGGAAACAAATACAGGAGGAATATAATGACTGACAAAGTAGTAAAAGACAAAATCTCTGAAATATTTAAGGACAAAGAAAAAATAACAAGCGCTTTGTCTAAGGCAGTTAACGAAGCATTACTTCAGCATAAAAAAGCAGGCAATCCCGTGGCGTCATGGAAAGATGGCAAAATCGTCTGGCTTCAACCCGAGGATATCCCTGTCGAAGAAAAAAACAGGTGATAATTTGTCTCTATGAATCAGAGAAGTAACGGGGTCTGGCTTCTTGACTTTCCAAGGAAATGCAAGCAAAGGTAGATAACATCGGGAATAGAACGGCCTGCATAATTTACAAAATCGCTTGTAACCAAAAGACTAAAATAGTTTTTGTGAAATGGAAGTTATACGGGAATCTCATGAGCTTAAAGGATATCAATTCACCGCAAAAGCTTGCCCTCGTGAAAATGGGGGGACGCAAAGGGCGCAAAGGAAAGGATATATGAAAATAAGTTACGACCCAGAAATAGATGCCCTGTATATTCGGAACTTACGAATGCAGGACACTCAGGCTTAATGAAGAAATTGCCCTTAACATTGGTCCTGACGAGAAATTGGTGGGAATCGAAATTCTTGATGCTAAAGAGGTGCTAAGCTCCGGGAAGCTGCCAAAGCTTGTCGTGACTTACCACTAACTAATGTGTAAGAATCAGAGACAATCAAAGGAATTTCAAACGGTCATCATGCTTGATTGTGACCTTGTAATTGGATAAGTTTAATGAAACATAAGTATACACAAAAACAGGGTAAATATCTGGCCTTTATTTACTACTATACTAAAATTCACGGTTATCCGCCTGCAGAAGCAGATATGCAGAATTATTTCAAAGTAACTCCGCCTTCCGTGCATCAAATGGTACTGACACTGGAAAGACGAGGATTTATAGAGAGGATACCTGGCCAGCCACGTTCCATACGTGTTTTATTGTCCAAGGAAGAAGTACCGGCGCTGGAATAATTTGTTCTGAATAATATAATGGTGTCTGAACAAAAACTCATACTTTTGTCATTTCGACCGAAAGGAGAAATCTATAAGCTCCTCAATATTGATATCCGAAAGATTTCTCGATCCACTCGAAACGACAATTACAGATGAAATATGAAATACATGCAGAAACAAGTAGAATACCTGGAAAGGAAAAATACTGATTTAATTAAGGAGTTTAACAGATATGTTCGTGAGTACCCTGAATTAGCAGTTGAACAATAAATCGCTTTATAGTATTACTGTGTAAAAACTTCTTTCCCCATTCCCCGTTCCCCGTTTTCACGAGGACAAGTTTCACGAGGACTGGTTTCATGAGGACAAGTTTTGGCAAGTTTTTTCCCCCTCTTGTGTTCTCCCCCTTGCGAAGGGGAAATCGGATGTGGGTTATTCGATACCTCCCCTTCATCCCTTCCTTACGAAGGAAGGGAAAGAGGGGTGGTTATCTTTGGTTGCGGCTTTGCTGCACTGTGAGTATTGGGTATTAGGTAGACTTAACTTTATAGTATATTTTTTAATAGGAATAATTGCCTTGTTCCATAAACTCCGTGTCTCGGTGTCTCCGTGGTTAATCATCCACAGAAATCTCAGATTCTTTATCTGTGTTATCTGTGCAATCTGTGGTTTCATGTTTTTCACTCATAATATTTTTGCAATGGGGGATGTTTCGAAGTTTACCTTTGCGCAACTCCAATACAATGGCGGCAACTGGAATCCCAGGCCTAATGCGGGGAAACGGCTGATGTGGGAACTCATTAAGCGCACCAGCGTTGAGGCGCGTATTGACACTATTACCGTTCGTGCCGATGATATAAACCTCTTTGAATACCCATTCATTTATATGTCTGGCGATCAGGAATTCCCACCTCTCAGCGATAAGGAGATTAGCAACCTGAAACTATATCTGGAGTTTGGCGGCACGCTTTTGATTGACGACAGCATTGGAAAGAGCGATTTTGGGTTCGATAAATCTGTCCGGCGCGAAATCAAACGGCTATTTCCAAATAAACCACTCGAAAAGATGCCCACGGACCACACCGTCTTTAAGTCTTTTTACCTGCTGAATCAGGCATACGGCAGGATTATGGAAAAATCGTATCTGGAAGGTATTACGCTGGAAAACCGCACCGTCATTATCTATTCGCAGAACGACCTGGGCGGCGCCTGGTCAAAAGACCCACTCGGAAGCTGGGAATACGAGGCAATCCCGGGTGGTGAGACGCAAAGGGCTATGGCATTTCGTCTGGGGATAAATATTGTTATGTATGCCTTGACAGGCAACTATAAGCAGGATCAGGTACACCTGCCGTTTATTTTGAAAAGACAGATGTGAATATGGAAAATCTTACGCAGTGGAACCTCACTTTTGTCGGCATTGAAAACCTCGGCTTGCGGGTGCTGGTGGTACTTCTTGCAATTGCCGCACTGTACTTTTCATGGTCCAGCATAAAAAGTATCACTCCCGCTTCCAAGCGATTGCTGCTTCTCGCACTTAGATTCGCTGCCGCGATGTTCATCGTTCTTCTCATTCTTCAACCTCAGGTTGAGCAGAAAGAGGTCTTAAAATTAAAAAATAAGGTCGTATGCCTCATAGATAATTCAAAGAGCATGACTCTCAAAGGCGGCGACACGGGCATTTCCCGTTTTCAGCTTGTTGCCGACTTCTTTAAAGACAATGCATCTTTTCTTGAAGAGTTACAAAATAATTTTGATGTCGATTTTCTGTCCTTTTCTGACGCGATCAAAGAGATTTCTTCTGACGATGTCGAAAAAGGTCTTGTCCTTGATGGCACAAATACCGACATCGCCCGAACACTTAAGCTCCTGAAAAAACGTTACGAGGGCAAATCCGTTAAGGGATATTTGGTTTTTTCTGACGGTGCGGATACAGTTGAACTTCCCTCAAGTATAAACAAGCTCGAAATCATTTCAAATCTTGCAAAGGACCTTTCTGCCCCATTCTTTACGTTCTCACCGGGTGGTAATATGGAAGTCAGGGATATTGCTATCAGTAATATTTCTTACGACAGTTTCACTTTTGTGAGGAGTCCATGGAAGGCGGATGTCACGGTAAAAATTCTTGGATATAAAGACCTCAAACTTCCCATTACCCTGAAACAGGGTAATGACATCATTTCCTCAAAGGTGTTAAATACCGGCGAAGAGAGCGAACTTCACATAGACCTGTCTTTCACACCATACACAACCGGGACGTACTTATATACCATATCCATTCCCGTCCAGTCTCATGAGGCAATCACAGAAAACAATCAGGTAAGTTTTCTGGTAAAAGTGGTGCGTGATAAAATCAGAATTATGCATGTATGCGGACGTCCGTCCTGGGATGAGCGTTTTCTGCGGCGGGTGTTAAAAAGCGATCCGAACATTGACCTCATATCCTTTTTTATTTTAAGAACGCCGAATGACGTATCAGAGGCGCGGAACGACGAACTAAGCCTTATTCCATTCCCTGTGGATGAGTTGTTCACGCAAGCGCTTGGCAGTTTTGATCTGGTTATCTTTCAAAACTTCGATTACCGGCCTTATGATACATCGTTCTTTCGGTTTTCACATTATTTAAACAATCTGCAGAAATTTGTAGAAGTTCAGGGTGGAGGTTTTATGATGATTGGCGGAGATATTTCGTTTTCGCAAGGCGGATACGATGGTACGGCAATAGAAGATATTCTCCCGGTCATTCTTTATACAGAAAAGGATAGTATTGACACCACCCGACTAAAGGCAGTAATTACCAATGACGGTATGAAACATCCTGTAACGATTCTTGATGATAACGCAGACAGGAACATTGCCATATGGAAGAACCTTCCGGAACTGGACGGATGTAATGTAACTACTCAGCTAAAATCAGATGCCGTGCCTTTAGTAATCTTTCCGACAAAGGGAAATCTGCCCCTTATTTCTGTTAGGGATGTGGGGCTTGGCCGATGTATGGCCATTACCACCGATTCTTTATGGCGATGGAATTTTTTATCCGTTGGGGAAGGCGGGAGCAATAGACATTATATAAAATTCTGGCAGAATGCCATAAAATGGCTTATCAAAGACCCCACCTTAAACCCCATCCGCATAACGGTAAATAAAGAAATTTTTCTGCCTGACGAAGAAGTACAAATCAAGATAGAAGTACTTGGAAGAAATTATCAGCCCATGGAGGGTGTGCAATTAGGCATAGATGTTACAAATGAATTTTCCGGGAAGAGCATATTCTTTACAAATGCAACTACGGATAGTAACGGCCAGTACAAATTTACCATCAAAAATAATATAGAGGGCTACTATATTGTCAAAGCATCGGCAAAGAAAGATAATGATGAAATTGGACAAGATTATACCGTCTTTAACATCGCCCTGGAAAACAAGGAATTTAAAGATACCTCCATACGAAGAGACGTCCTGGCCAAATTGTCAGAGGTTTCCGGTGGAAAGTACTTCGACCTTCCCACAAAAGATATCGAAGAAAAGGTATCTATTGAAAATCCATCCATTGTTAAACTGGTTGGCAGACGTCAAATCTCACTGTGGGATAACGGTTATGTTTTCATGATGATACTGGCAATAGTTTCCATTGAATGGTGGGTAAGAAAACGCAGCGGTTTAAGTTAAGGCAAAAAACACTTGCATTAAAGCACTTCATTTAGTATATTTACTTTTTCCTAATTTTGTAAAAATACCTCAGTCGGGCGCTATTATAACAGAGGATAAACAGGAGAGGTCTCACTTGATAATAGCGATAGATGGTCCAGCGGGTTCCGGAAAAAGCACCGTTGCCAGGATGCTTGCAAAACGGCTTGGCTTTTGGTATCTCGATACCGGTGCAATGTATCGGGCGCTTACGTGGAAGGCAATGCAGATGGGAGTGAGCCTGGAAGATGAGGATGCCCTGTGCCGTCTGATGGATGAAACCACTATTGAATTCCAGGGTAAGGATGAGAATCTGCGGGTATTCGTCGACGGTCACAATGTAACGAAAGAAATTCGTTTACCGGCTGTTACGAATAATATTCATTATATCTCAAATAAACCCGGCGT
>VGXX01000045.1 GCA_016873155.1 Planctomycetota bacterium
TGTCTTGCTGCAAAATCTAGAGCCGCATCTAGCCCTTCTCTTGTTATGGTTGGATAGCCACTCAAAATATCTTCTTTTGACATACCAGAAGCAATATTTTGCAATACCAATGCAACAGATATTCTTGTGCCCTTGATAATAGGTTTACCATTGAGAATATTTGGATCACATACTATTAGTCCTTTTTGACGAGTAGCCATTAGTATTTTCCCCTTATGAATAATAGTGAATTTGTAAAATTTATAAATTATTTTTAGTTGTTCAAATACTTAAAAATTATCGATTAAAGTGATAAAATCATGTTTGTTATTTCTTCATTCATCTTAACTAAAGCCTCCTGTGTGGCGTCTTTCCACCCATTTACACCGTATTTTTCATTCCACGGTGGATTGTTGTAAGCATAGAGGATGGAGCGCGACGCATTGATAATGGCCCCAAGACCATCAGGATTAAAGCAGTATTTTATATCGTTTGCCGTAGCGCCCTGAGCGCCGTAGCCAGGCACAAGGAAGTAAGACGCTGGCATGATTTCCCTTAAAAGTTCCATTTCGTGTGAATAGGTGGCTCCCACAACTGCTCCAATAGCGCTATATCCATCCTTACCAACCAGGTCTTTTCCCCATTCGTTGGTTTTTTGCGCGATGATTTCATGGAGCTTTCTTTCTCCGCACATGAGGTCTTGAAACTCGCCAGAAAGGGGGTTTGAGGTTTTTACGAGGACAAATATACCTTTATTATGCTTTTTTGCTGTCTGGATAAAGGGAAGCAAACTATCTGACCCCAAAAACGGGTTGACGGTTATGGCATCTGAAGCGAATGCGGTTTCCACAATATCGTCTATGGGGACTTCTCCGATATGCGCCTCTGCGTATGCCTCAGCTGTACTGGGCACATCGCCTCGTTTGACGTCTCCAATCACGATCAATCCCTTGTGTTTGGCGTATTTGATGGTTTCTGCATATGCCCAGACGCCCCACCAGCCGTAGAGTTCATAAAATGCAATTTGAGGTTTGACGATGCCTACGTGTGGTGCAATGAGGTCGATGACCTGCAGGTTAAATTCCAGTATGACACGTGCTGCGTATTCAAGGCTGGGTTTGTGTGATATTATGGGTTTTTGCTTAACGGTATCCGGGATGAGCTTGAAATAGGGGTCTAGTCCCACGACCACACAGCTATTTTTCCTGCGAATGGTAGCAATAAGCCGATCGGTGAAATTTTCCATGTTGTCGAAGACTACGCATTTCTTATATCACAGCAGGGGCAATACATTTGCTACCCTGAAACACACCTCCATCCTCTTTTAGAGGGAAGAACAAAAGTCCCCTCTAGCAAGAGGGGATTAAGGGGTGTGTTTATTATTGACAAATACTTCGCTCCTGCACAAATCGTTAAAACCCGATTTTGTTTGTCATTGCTTAAGTAACTACAGCGCCAGGAAATTTTTAAGAAGTCTTGGGCCTTCTTCGGTCAAGAAAGATTCCGGGTGGAACTGGACTCCTTCCAATGGATATTCCTTGTGTCTGATGCCCATGATCTCATCATTGTCTGCCCTGGCGGTAACCTCAAGGAAATCGGGCAGTGTGTCTTCTTTGACAATAAGAGAATGATACCGTGTCGCCACAAAAGGATTGGAAAGCCCTTTAAAAATGGTTTTGCCGTCATGTTTTATCATGGACGTCTTGCCATGCATAAGCCTCCGTGCCCGAACCACATCAGCGCCGTAAGTATGTGCAATACACTGGTGGCCAAGACAAACCCCAAGGATGGGTATTTTGCCGGAGAAGTTCTTTATAATATCGTTCGAAATACCCGCTTCTTTGGGTGTGCATGGTCCGGGGGATATGATGATATGGTCCGGCATTTTTTCCTCTATTTCTTCAATGCAAACCTTATCGTTTCTGTAAACTTCCATCCTTTCACCAAACGCACCGATTTGTTGTACGAGGTTGTAAGTGAAAGAGTCATAATTATCAATAATGATTATCATGTTTTAAATAGTAACAAAATAAATTTTGAATATCAAAGAGATTTTAAGTGGCATTTAAACAAGTCCTTGCATCCACTTACATTGAATACACTTACTGTAAAAATAACTTGACAATGTTAGTTTTTCTGTTAAAATTTTCCATAATATTATTGATAATAAAGCGAAAGGGATAAAATAAATGCGTTATCCTTAAAGGATTTCTCAGCAGTCGTAATAACTAACTAAAAGGAGGTTGCAGGATTTCAAAAAGTGGGGATGACCCACTTTTTTATTTTATGGGGTAAAATTTTTCCTCAAATATTATTGTTGACTGGTATTAGGATAGCTTCGTCAACGGTAAAAAGGTATTCATGGACAAAGAAAGTTTACTACGTCTGGTAGATAGTTTGCACAGGGATAAAGAGATTGCAAAGGATGTTGTATTTCAGGGCATCGAAGCTGCCTTGACTACAGCAGCCCGGAAGCATTTTAAATCTCCAGAAGCGATATCTATTCAGATTGATAGACATACAGGAGAGATCGTGGCTATGGATGGCGATCGTAAAATCGATCCTTCCGAGCTTGGCAGGATTACCGCACAAACTGCGAAACAGGTGATTATCCAAAAAATACGCGAAGCCGAGCGTGACGTTATCTATGAAGATTATAATAGCCGAAAGGGCGCTATCGTCAGTGGTACGGTTCAAAGGTTCGAAGGCTCTACCATGGTTGTCAATCTGGGTAAAACAGAAGGTGTCTTACATAAATCAGAACAAATTGCAGATGAGCATTACAATACAGGTGAGCGAATCAGGGCTACGGTATTTGACGTTAAGAAGGTAGGGACACGGGTGAGAATAATGCTTTCAAGGGCACATACCGATTTTGTGCGCAGGCTTTTTGAGTTAGAAGTGCCTGAAATTGCAGAAGGTACGATTGAAATTAAAGCACTGGCAAGAGAGCCTGGCCATAGGACCAAGATCGCTGTGGCCTCAAGTGATTCGAATGTTGATTGCGTCGGAGCTTGTGTGGGAGTGCGCGGGTCAAGGATTAAAAATATCGTGGATGAATTGAACGGGGAGAAGATCGATATTATCAGATGGAGTGATGAACCCGAGGTGCTGTTGCCCAATGCACTAAAGCCTGCCGAGGTTTCCGGGATTATTCTGTCATCAGAGAATCAGGTCGCAACCATTGTGGTGCCGAATGACCAGCTTTCTCTGGCTATCGGTAAAAGGGGACAGAACGTGCGTCTTGCGTCTCGTTTAACTGCGTGGGACATTGATATCATAACGGAATCTGAACTTGAAGAAAGGCAGAAAGCCAGCACTCTGGAAACTACAGAAGTCGCCGGGCCTAGCAAAGCGCCCTCTGATAATTTAAGCGTAACTCCTCCGGAAACCGGGACTACAGAGGGTGTTGAAACGAGCGGTGATAAAGAAAATGCATAATTTTATTAGGGTATTTGATTTATAAGTTTAGGAGTTCAAATGGATAAAATTCGGATCAGTTTACTTGCTAAAGAGCTTGGGGTAAAGAGCAACCTGTTGATTGAGAAGTGTCATGAAAAGGGGTTGACTCATGTTACTCACCATGCAAATACCCTGTTGCCTGATCAAGCAGAAATGATAAGAAAATTATTCCAGCCGGCGGCAAAGATAACGCCTCAGAAAGAGGCGCCTAAAGTAAAAGAGGCCGTCACGACACAGACCGTTGAACAAAAGAAAGAAATCAAAGTGTCACCGTCTGCCGGTCCGGCCACTCATGTTACACAGGTTGTTCAACCGCCCAAAGTTGTTAGAATTCATAAGGGTATACCGCAGCAACCACACGTTGTAAAAGTAACTCCGGTAAAAACAATGTGGAAGAAGAAACATCCGTCAGGTTTCGTGCCGCAGAAGAGAAGGGGGCATGAAGCGGAAGCAGCGGAGTCAAAGAAGACGGCAGTTAAAAAAGAAACAAAGGTTGCCATGGAATTGCCTGTAACCGTGAAAGACCTTTCTTCTAAATTAGGGATTCGTGCAAATGAGATTATAACCAAGTTACTCCTTGAGCACAATATTCGTGCAACAATAAATCAGATACTCAGTGAAGAGATTGTCCTGTTGCTGGGCCTGGAATTCGGAGTAGAAATTGAAATTAGAAAAAAGGAGAAGAAGGAAGAACAGGATTTCCTAAATGAGCAGACTTCGTCAAAGGCCGAAGATATGGTAAACCGTGCGCCCATCGTAACCTTCCTGGGACATGTAGACCATGGGAAGACTTCGCTCCTTGATAGCATCCGGCAAACGAACGTAGCTGCGGGAGAGGTGGGAGGAATTACTCAGCACATAGGCGCTTATAAGGTAGAGACGAACGGGAAGTATGTTGTGTTTCTGGATACGCCTGGCCATGAGGCTTTTACTGCAATGAGGGCAAGAGGTGCGAATATTACCGATGTGGTAGTGCTTGTTGTGGCGGCAGATGATGGTGTTATGCCGCAAACGGAAGAGGCATTAAACCACGCTAAGGCAGCTAATGTCCCGATTGTTGTGGCATTGAACAAAATTGATAAACCAGGGGCTAACCCGTTGCGAGTCAAACAGCAACTTGCAAGCCTGGATTTGTCTCCGGAAGATTGGGGCGGAAAGACACAGTTTGTTGAAACTTCTGCTATAACCAAAAAGGGGATTGATGTCTTACTCGAAAGGCTTTTGTTGGAAGCCGAGATTCTTGAACTGAAGGCAAATCCAAAGAATCCTGCACGAGGTGTTGTTCTGGAGGCGCACTTGAGTGAAGGACGCGGGGTTGTTGCCAATGTGTTAATACAAGACGGCACGCTGCGGCAGGGGGACATAATCCTCTGTGGTAAAACTTTTGGCAGAGCGCGTCTGATAACGAGTGACAGGGGCATCGAACTAAAAGAAGCCGGTCCGACCACGCCGGTGTCCGTCTCAGATTTCTCTGAAGTTCCTGAAGCCGGAGATAGGTTTTATGTGGTTAGCGACATACAGAAGGCACGGGAAATTGCCTCAGAAAGACAAAAGAAAGATCGTGAAACCTCTTTGTCAAAACATCAGCATGTCACGCTGGAGAGCCTGTATTCCAAGATCGCCGAAGGAAATGTAAAGGAAATCAAGGTGATATTGAAGGCTGACTATAAGGGTTCTGTGGAAGTACTCAAAAAAGCATTGGAAGAGCTTTCTACTCCAGAAATCAAAGTGAAAATTTTACATTGCGGTGTCGGCGGTATTACGGAATCAGACGTGCTTCTTGCAGACGCATCGGATGCGATTGTGATCGGGTTTTATGTAACGACAGAGGATAAGGCGCGTATACTGGCAGAAGACAAAGGAGTGGATGTCAGGCTTTACAAAATTATCTACGATGCGACAAACGAAATAAGAGCCGCTATGGAAGGGATGCTGGAACCTGAGTCTAAGGAAGTGGTATTGGGTCAGGTTGAAATACGGCTGGTGTACAACATCTCGAAGTTTGGTAATGTTGCAGGTTGTTATGTAAAAACGGGTAAGATTACAAGGAATTCCTCTATCCGCTTGATTCGCGACAGCATTATTATTTATGACGGGAAGCTGGAGTCTTTGAAGATTGTTAAGGATGACGTCAGGGAAGTGAGGGCGGGTTTTGAATGCGGGTTGAAAATTGCTAATTATGACGACATTAAGGCGGGTGATATCGTGGAAGCGTACGAAGTGCAAAAGATTGCCAGAACCCTGTCGGTTTAAGAGTGGAGAATTAATCTATACAGTTTGCGCAATGAATCTGGAATTTTACGAATCTGACGATACGGTAGTTGGCGTTTTAAATATTCGGCTGGTGATCAGGAGCGCAAGTACCTTAAAAGATAAACGCCGCATTATAAAGAGCCTGAAAGATCGTATAAAAAACAATTTCAACGTATCTGTCGCTGAAACAGGCACGTTGGATCATTGTCAGTATTCCAAACTGGGGATTGCAATGGTTGGAAACGACGAGCAGTATGTGAACAGTACCCTGTCAAATTTAATAAATATGTTCCGATGTGCAGTTTCTGTTGAGCTTGTGGACTATCACCTCGAATTTATTTAACCTCACTCTGAAGAAATGCGCGTGCAGATTTTAAATCCCTCTTTGTAGATGATTACTCTATATTTGTTGTGTATTTATAATTCGTAAGATCATAAGAGGAAAGGGGGTTTGTTATGTCATCAAGAAGGATGGAAAGATTAGCTGAGGCCATCAAACAAGAAGTAAGTAAAATCATACTGTATGAACTGAAAGACCCCCGCATAAGCTTTATTACCGTGACGAAGGCAGAAGTTGCACCTGATTTGAAAAGGGCAAAGATATATATTTCTATATTAGGGGATGATGTTATACAGAAACAGACTTTAAGAGGGTTAGAGAATGCTAAAGGATTTATTCAAACAAAAGTAGGATCTTGTTTACAGATAAGATATACCCCTCTTTTGACATTTTGCTTGGATGAATCGATCAAAAAGAGTGCGCATATTTCGAAACTTATTGACGAGGCAGTAAAAGGAAGCGATATCATTATAAAAAGTGAGTTAGAAGAATGAAGAAATTACATTTAGGTTTACCGAAAGGAAGTCTCCAGGAAGCAACCATCGATATGATGAAAAAGGCGGGTTATACTGTCCGCGTGAGTTCCAGGTCGTATTATCCTACGATTGATGATGATGAAATTTCCGTAAGATTGATCCGGCCTCAGGATATGTCCCGCTATGTTGAAAAAGGCATTATTGATGCAGGTCTTACTGGTGCGGATTGGGTTAAGGAAGCGGGATCTGACGTGAAGATAGCCGTAAGCCTGGTATATGCCAAGCAGCAGTTAACAAAGGTCAGATGGGTACTGGCTGTTCCTGAAAATTCAGCTATACATTCTGTCAAAGATTTACAGGGCAAAAAAATAGCGACGGAACTGGTAAATGTAACGCAACAGTACCTGGCGGAACGGGGGGTGGTTGCCGATATTGAGTTTTCTCACGGCGCAACTGAGGCGAAGGCCCCTGACCTTGTCGATGCGATTGTAGAACTTACCGAAACTGGCAGCAGCCTGAAGGCCAACAAACTCCGTATTGTGGAAACTATTATGGAATCCTCGACGCTGCTCATTGCCAACCACCATGCCTGGTTGGATGATTGGAGGCGCACCAAGATAGAGAATCTTGCTATGCTTTTCGAAGGAGCTATCATTGCCCGTGAAAAAGTCGGATTAAAAATGAATGTTCCGAACGGGGCGCTGGATGAAGTGCTAAAAAAATTGCCCGCACTGAGAAAGCCTACGATTTCTACCTTATCTGAAGGGGCCGGTTATGCGATCGAAACCGTTCTGGATGAAACGGTAGCAAGGAAGATTACGCCTGAACTAAAAAGGGCGGGCGCTGAGGGGATCATCGAGTATCCATTAAATAAAGTTATTCTTTAACAAACGGCCTTTACGGCATGGCGCGAACAAAATAAAGAAATATGCAATGTTATCCGGAAGATCTTTTACTATTACTTTTGTTTTTATAACGCTCTTATCTATAGGTTTTCAGGGATGTAGTAGTGTTACTGCAAGACAGGGAACACCATTTGTATCCGGAATTAAAGACCGGTCTTTATCTGACAAGGAGAAGGCGTACGCATATTTTTGTACCGGATATTCTTATATGCTGGATAGGGATTGGGAAAATGCAGCTATTAATTTTGAAAAGGCAATTCTGCTAGACCGTTCTTCCGAAAGAGTCATCCGTCATTTAGCTACGTGTTATTTCCAGTTAGGCGAGAATGAAAAATCGGTTGATTTTATCGAAAAGTTAGCCAGGCTCAAACCCCACGATTTCAGTGTTCATTATACATTAGCCACCCTTTATGAGACCGTGGGAAAACATCAGGATGCAATTGCAGAGTATGAACGTGCCCGCCGATGCAAAACAACCAAACTCGACAACGTGTTTTTGGCGGACATCCTTTACAGACTCGCCAATCTTTATATGCAAGAGGGGATGATGGAAAAGGGCGCCGAGTGTTACCAGAATATGTTTGACCTGAAACTTGTAAATGAACCGGCAAAAATATATTATGAAATAGGCCAGCGATATTTTGAAAAAAATGATATAAAAAAGGCCCTGGAATATTTTTTAAAGGTTAAAGAAACTGATCCCAAATTGAGTTTTGCCAGCTTCTATCTCACGCTGTGTTATGATGCGCTCAATGATTATAAAAATGCCCTGAAGGAATCAAATGCGTTTTTGGAAAAGGATCCGGATAACTGGGTCATGCATCTTGCGTTGTCCGAGATATATGGAAAAATAAAGAATGAGTCAAAGAAAAGCGAAGAGATTGAGAAAACCCGGAAAATTCTCAGGAAAAATGTGGATGCCGGAAGCAAGAACACAAAAGAATATTTCATGCTGTGCCAGATTTATCGAAATCAGCATAAAATCAGTGAGGCCATTGATGTTATCGAGAGCATGAAATTGATTCCGATGGATAAAGAAACAAAACGGGATACACATTTCCTGTTAGCGAATCTTTATTACGAGGATCAGAAAATGAATAAAGTTGAGGAAGAGTTGCAGATGACCTTAAAGCTCGATCCGGATTTTCACGAGGCAAGTAATTTCCTTGGATATTTGTTTGTTGAAAACAATAAGAACCTGGACGAAGCCATGCAATTGATTAACAGGGCATTGAAAGCACAGCCCAGGAATGGCGCTTATATAGATAGTTTGGGTTGGGCTTATTATAAAAAGGCACAGGCAGAAGGAAGAAACGATTATTTGATTATAGCGCTTCAAAAGTTGCTGGAGGCCGTTCAACTCCTGGAAGAGCCTGATATCTATGAGCACATTGGAGATGTTCATTATAGTTTGGGGAACTGGGACGAAGCTGTCAAGGTCTGGGAAAAAGCCCAAACCTTGTACAAAACCATGCGCAGTAATGAAGTGCAAGTCGAAAATATTACGACAAAACTGGAAAAGGTTAAAAGTTTAATTTCTTTAGAGGAAACGAGTTCAAAGGTCATTGCAAATCATCTGGGGGTTGAAACAATCACTCGGCCTTAAAGACGTTTATTAATGAAATGATTTGTGGGGGAATAAAGGGAAAATGGCTGGACATTCACATTGGGCAAGTATAAAGCATAAAAAGGGCGCTGCTGACGCTAAAAAAGGCAAGGCATTTTCCAAGATAGCTCGTATGATTACCGTTGCTGCCAGAAAAGGCGGAGGCGATCCCGATATGAATCCGAAACTGCAGCTTGCAATAGATAAAGCACGTTCTGTTAACATGCCCAAAGATAATGTAGAACGCGCTATCCAGAAGGGAACGGGAGATTCTGCCGGAGACACAGAGTTATTTGAGTGTTTGTACGAGGGATACGGACCCCATGGGGTTGCCCTGATGATAGAAATTCTGACGGATAATAAAAATAGAACCGTCCCTGAAATAAGAAAGATTTTTGAACGATTCGGCGGCAATATGGGGGAAGCGGGTTGTGTGTCATGGATGTTTGAAAAGAAAGGGCTTATTATCGTAAATAGCGGCAACCTCGATGAAGACGACTTGATGATGTTGGCGCTGGATGCCGGCGCCGAGGACTTACAGAAGGTTGGTGATGTTTTTCAGGTGATATGTTCTCAGGCGGATTTAGGCAAGGTCAAAAAAGCCATCGAGGGTAAAAACATAAAAGTTGAAACTGCCGAAGTAAGCTGGATTCCCAAAAACAATATTGATTTAGAAGATGCGGCAGGCCGTAAGGTATTGAAGCTTATGGAAGCGCTTGAAGATCACGATGACGTGCAAAACGTATATTCCAATTTTAATCTTCCCCAGAATCTTTTAGCGGAAATGCAGTAAGCCGCAAAGTAAAATAAACGGCAGGTAATATTACTTTTTGTCGGTCTCTTTGTTTATGAATTGCAGGTTTTGCCGGGGTTGCTCGATTGGGGCAATATCCGCTTCTTTGTGAGTTCTGGGACGTTTCTTTTCAATGTTTAACAATTCTAATACCTGCTCTCCCTCCAGAACTTCTTCCTCTTCCAGTTTCTTTGCCAATAATTCCAGTTTGTCTTTATTATCGTTGAGCAGTTTTGTTGTCTTCTCATAACCTCTCATGATAAGATGAGTGACTTCTTCGTCAATTATGACGGCTGTTTTGTCGCTGTATTCTTTTTCCTGAACGAGATCATGCCCAAGGAAGATGTTTCCCGATTGCCTGCCAAAGGTCTGAGGTCCCAACTTCTTACTCATACCGAATCTGCATACATAACTCCTGGCTAGATGTGAAGCCTTTTCCAGGTCGTTTTGGGCGCCCGTCGATATTTCATGGAGGACGAGTTCTTCTGCAGCGCGGCCTCCGAGCAACACACAAAGAGTATCAAGGATTTCAGATTCACTGGTCAAATATTTGTCTTCCATCGGCAGCTGCATGGTATAACCCAGCGCAGCAGTTCCCCGCGGGATTATAGACACCTTATGTACGGGATCGGTGTTAGGAAGCAATGCAGCTACAAGGGTGTGGCCTGATTCGTGGAATGCAACGGTCTTTTTTTCAACGTCGCTCATAATTCTGCTCTTTCGTTCAGGACCGGCTATCACCCTGTCTATGGAGGATTCTAATTCCTCCATACCTACAAAGTTCTTATTGTGCCTTGCCGCAAGGAGCGCTGCCTCATTGATGACATTTGCCAGGTCAGCGCCTGAAAAGCCGGGTGTCCGTTTTGCAATGACCTTTAGGCTGACTTCGGTAGCCAACTTTATGCTCTTTGCGTGAACAGCCAAAACAGCTTCACGACCAATAAGGTCTGGCCTGTCAACGGTTATTTGACGATCGAAACGTCCAGGACGCAGTAACGCACTATCCAAAACGTCCGGTCGATTGGTAGCCGCTACAATGATAACCCCTTTCTGAGAATTGAAACCATCCATCTCTGCAAGGAGTTGATTGAGAGTCTGTTCGCGTTCGTCATGACCTCCACCCAGTCCCGTGCCTCGCTGGCGGCCGACGCTGTCAATTTCATCAATAAAAACGATACAGGGCGCTTTTTCCTTCGCCTGTTCGAACATGTCTCGTACCCGCGCAGCGCCCATTCCAACAAACATCTCGACGAAGTCCGATCCGCTGATTGAAAAGAAAGGTACCCCGGCTTCTCCCGCTACAGCCCTGGCCAGGAGCGTTTTACCTGTTCCGGGAGGACCTATGAGAAGCACACCTTTGGGAATTTTCCCACCCAGTTTTTGGAATCGTTCGGGATAAGAAAGAAAGTCTATAATTTCCTTTAACTCTTCTTTGGCCTCATCACACCCTGCAACGTCGATAAAAGTTGTCTTTTGTGTCCCGTTGTCTGAGTACAGTTTTATCTTTGCCTTTCCGAAAGACATGAAAGGAGAACCCATTCCGCCGACTTTCCGAAAGAGAAAGAACCATCCTAACGCCATGATGCCAAAGGGGAATACCCACCACATCAGGACGTTTTTCAGGAAATTATTTTCCACAGCGCCTTTAAATCTAACCTTCTGGGATTCAAGTTCATTGACGAGTTCCATGTCTTGTATTGGCACGGTAGCAAAGGCAACTTTTTCTTCCTTATCGCCTTCGGCGGATACTTTCTTATAATGACCTCGAATAAGGTTTGAACCAACAGTGCAGTCTGATATGTAGCCATTCTTTAAGTAAAGTCTGAACTGGCTATACGATATTTCTTCAGCCTTGGGGGAGAGAAACATTTGTACTACGTACATGACGGCAAGGAAGATCAGGATATAACCGATAGAAAATGGAGTTTTTTTAGCTGTGTTTTTGGTTTTTTTAGCCATGCATTAAAAAGATAGAAATGTAACTATAGTATACGGAACGATTTTCTTCACAAGACCGAAACAAATTATATTAGAAAATAAGAGTAATGTCAAAATTAAATTCAGAAGGGATTTAAGTTGATAATAGATAAAAAGACAATATAATATGGCTAAGTCGGGGTGTAGCGCAGCTTGGCTAGCGCGCTTGAATGGGGTTCAAGAGGTCGTGGGTTCAAATCCCGCCACCCCGACCACTAAAATCAAGGGTTTCAGTCGTTCGACACATTTCTATTTACCTCCACTGTGACCAAATTGTGACCGACTTCTAAAATCTGTACCCCGTCTTTAAGACTATCAGGGCAATGATGTGCATACCGTTGCGTCATCTCTATAGAATGATGTCCCAACAGCTTCGATATTTTATAAATATCAATGCCCCTTTGCGCTAACCGTGTCGCAAAGGTATGTCTTAAATCGTGGAAATGGAAATTCTGAATATCAACCTTTTCTAAGACACTCTCAAACGCCCTTCCGAGATTATCGCAGTCGATCTTAGCGAACTAAAATAATATTGAAATAAGTATTTGAATACCTTATACTCCGCATTAAATCTAAAGGAAAATAGCCTTAATAAACCAATTCCGGAGGCTGCCATGATACAAAGAAATTGTGTTGTTTTTACAGCATCAGTATTTCTTTCTCTGATAGTATTTTCCATCCCATCTTTGATAGCAAGCCAGGAAAACTCAAACAAACCATCATTCAAAAGCTCAATTCCGCAATCTAAAGTCCAAAACCTGTCTTCGGTTTCATCCGGCGATCCGAAATCCGCATTCCCCACTCCGCAATTGAAAAATCCAGAGGTTATCCAGAAGACCGCAAAGATACAGATACCTTTCGTAGCCAATGAAGGACAGACAGACGAAAGGGTGAAATTTTATGCCAACACCTTCGGCGGGACGGTGTTTGTGACGAAAAACGGCGAGATTGTGTATTCATTGCCGAATAATGAGAAAGCAAATACCAGAAGCCAGGGGTCGGAAAACCGATGTGAGAAATCAGGTTTAAATCCAAAACCTGTGGTGATCAATGCCGAACCATCCGCAATCAAAAATCTAAAATCGGGGGTTACCATTAAAGAGACGCTTGTGGGAGGCAGAGTTCGGGAGATAACTGGAAATGGAAAGGCTGTGACAAAGGTAAGCTATTTTAAGGGAAATAACCCATCTCAATGGGAAAATAATATTTCAACATATGATGTAGTATCACTTGGAGAGGTTTACAACGGTATAGAACTCAGATTGAAGGCTTATGGAAATAATGTCGAAAAGCTTTTCTGTGTAAGTCCAGATGCAAACCCCAATCAAATACGGGTGAATCTCAGTGGCGCAAAAGGTTTGCGGGTAAATGACGAAGGAAAGCTTGAAGCAGAAACAGAGCTTGGGGCTGTCAAATTCACAAAACCCGTAGCCTATCAGGAAATTGACGGCAAGAGGGTGAAGGTATCAGTTGAATACAGTATTCAGAATCCAGAAGCCAGCAGACAGAAGCAAGAAGCGAGAGGCAAGAGACTGACTAGCAGCGGAGAAAAGGGGATGGGGAGAAAGTGCGCATATTTAACTTCTAACCTTCAACCTGCAATTCACAATCTGAATTCTAAAATTGTAAATCGTAAATTAGAGTACGGTTTCAAAGTAGCCTCCTACGACAAAACAAAAGACCTCATTATTGACCCCCTGCTGGCATCCACGTACCTGGGCGGGACTAGGGCTGATAGTTGCTTTTCCATTGCCCTCGACACGAGCGGGAATGTATATGTGATGGGTAGTACGTATTCATCAGATTTTCCAACAACCACCGGCGTTTACGATACCTCATATAATGGCACTTACAATAATGTCTCTGAGATGTATGATCCTGATGTATTTGTCGCAAAGCTAAACGAGGATTTAACAAGTTTGCTTGCATCCACTTATTTGGGTGGTTCTAAAACTGACAGTGGTAATTCAATTGTTGCAGATTTAAGAGGTAATATATATGTAGTTGGTTATACTTTTTCATCTGATTTTCCTACAACTTTAAATTCTTTTGATACCTCTTATAATGATTCGTATTATAGTGATACTTTTATTTTAAAGCTTAATGATGATTTGTCAAATCTTCTCGCATCGACATATTTGGGAGGATCTTCTTATGATAAAGGTTATTCTATAGCCATAGATTTTAGCGGAAATGTATTTATCACTGGCGAGACTTCGTCCTTAAACTTTCCAACTACAATAGGTGTTTATGATACTTCTTATAACGGTAAATCCTATACTGATATCTTTATATCGAAGTTAAATGGTGATTTGTCAAGTCTTCTTGCATCAACATATTTTGGGGGAACAGGTAATGATCAAGGTAATTCTTTAGCAATAGATTCAAATGGGAATATATATATCGCTGGCTGGACTGCTTCTAGGAACTTTCCAACTACAGAAGGTGCTTTTGATACTTCTTCTGGTGTTTACCGTGGTGATATTTTATATCAAAGTTTAGTGGAGAACTGTCTAACATTATTGCATCTACTCGTTTAGGGGGAACTTCTAGTGATGTTTTAGGTTCTATATTTATTGATTCAGAGGAAAATATATATGTAGTTGGTTATACTCATTCATCAGATTTTCCAACAACCAGTGACGCCTATGATACTTCTTTTAATAACGAAGGCTATGATTCAAATGATGTTTTTATATCCAAGTTAAAAGGGGACTTAACAACTCTTCTTGCATCCACATTTTTAGGAGGATCCAGAGATGATTATGGAGAATCTATAATTGAAGACTCAGATAGGAATATATACATAGTAGGTTATACTTCGTCATCGAATTTTCCTACGACCACTGGTGCCTATGATACTTCTTACAACGACAGTTTTAATTATTTAAGTGAGGACTTAGGCTACGATGTTTTTGTAACAAAGCTAAATGGGAGTTTAACAGATATTCTTTCATCAACCTACTTAGGATCTTCTAATGATGACCAATGCAATTCTATAGCAATTAATTCGGATGGGAATATCTATGTGGCGGGTTTTACCGCCTCGCAAGACTTTCCGATGGGGAATGATAATTATAATACTTCTTATAATGGTGGAACTTACGATGCCTTTGTATCTAAGTTTGATAGCAACCTTTCTGTAGCCAAAATATCCGGCTTAGACGGTGAATGGAAATTCAAGGAACGCCTCTGTGGTTCATTTCGCGGCCAATCGCTAGGTTGCGTGAGCGGAACGGATTATTACAATATTTCTGGAGATGATATCTATTATGAAAACGATCATATAGGGAATGTTTATCGAAGCGGTAAAATAATTACTATCGAATTCGATTCTGAATATCTCATTTCAACAATTGAAGAGATTCTTTCGGAAAGCACGGATTATAATATCTCAGTAGAAAAAGCCATTCTATCCTATAAAGGAACGATAAAAAACAATCGAATCACAGGGAAAATAACTGGTAAAGTTACTGCTGATTATGAAGGCGATATTTTTACAATAAAGTATACAGGTAATTTTAAAGCACAAAAACAATAAAACTATAATCTCATATGTATCGACTTTAAAACCTGGTTTGGTTCAACTGCAGTTGCAGGGGCTGTTGCCGGAACATTGGCTGGAGCGGCGATAGGTGCAGGCATTGGGGCAGGAGTAGGCTATGCAGGTGGTGATGTTTCACAAGGTGCTGCAACGGGAGCAATTATTGGAGGAGCTTCTGGCGCTGTCGTTGGTACAGCAGAAGGTTTGTCTGATTCTTTTACTGTTACATTTAGACAGGAGCTTGCAAATTTAGCATTTGAGGATAGAGTCATTTTCCCTGGCGATATTCAGCAGGGTTTATTTACCTAAAATGGAACCGTTACAATAAAATCAGGATGAAAGTTCTCAATATTACAGACAACAAAATTCAGGAGCTAATGTTTGACGTCTCTGTAATGCGTTAATATCGATGTCACAAGCTTTGTGATAGGTCTGTTCCGCTTGACATAAAAGGACAAATTCAAAAGGAAAACATACTCAGTAGACAGTTGAATGCGTTGGGTATTTTGCTATGGCAGTAAAAGAATATATAATTCCTTATAATGAAGATACAAGAAAAAGGCATTATCATCAAACACAAAGCGGTAAGGTGGTAAAATTTATGGTTCAATTAGAGATTAAACATGAAGGGTCTTGGAAAGAGGTTGTTCGATATGACTGCGCTTATGGCTATGCGCATCGCGATTCTTATAATAAAAGAGGCAAGCATACCAAAAAGGAATTACACCTTAAATTTGAAGATGCTTTGACTCTGGCTGATGATGATATTGACGAAAATTGGGAGACGTATAAAAATAAATACTTAAAGGGAGATATGCCATGAATATTCTGGAAAGGAAAAATACTGATTTAATTAAAGAGTTTAACAGATATGTTCGGGAACATCCTGAATTTGCAAATAAAATTCCCAATAATTCTGTTATCGTTATGCAATTGGAGGGTGACGATGAATTTAACAAATGGAGTCTTAAATTGGGCAGGAGTCATGTTGAAAAGGGACAGCCTATAGTATGTATTAGAATTAAAAGGATTAAACCCATTAGCTCACGCATCGAGGAATTAGAAGTTGAACAAGAAATCGCTCGTTGAATTGTATTTTGAAGGAGAGGATTAAGTTTGGAAGAATTCGAGGCTATTTCTAAAAATCAAATGAATATTATTGAATGGAGGAGTTATGCTTTCAACGTATAAGAAGCGGATAATAAAGGAATTAGGAAAGGTTCCCGAAGAACAAATGCCGAAACTTTACAAGGTTATTCATCAGATAACGACCGAATTTATATCCGGCGCAAAGAAGCCCGTAAAGCGCGGCTCTTTGAAAGGGCTCTGGAAAGGAAGCAGTATCGAAGACTCATTGTTCTTTGAGGCCAGGGAAACCCTCTTTCCTTATGAATCCCGTTAAGGCGCGTATGGATTTTATAACCGATACCCATTCATTGGTATGGTATTTTACCGAAGACGCTCGTTTGAGCAAGAAAGCCATTAAAGCCTTTGAAGGGACAATCAAAGAAGGCACCGTAGTTGTCCCTGCTGTGGTTCTTGCCGAAATTATGTATATATCGAAACGGGGCAAGATTGCTTTGACCTTTGAAGAAACCCTGCAGAAGATAGAGGAATACGAAAACTTCGACATTGCGCCGCTGGATATAAATATTCTCAAAACTGCCGACAGGATTGAAACAGATATGGAGATGCATGACAAATTGATTGTGGCAACCGCTCTCTATTACAAAGCTAGATTAATAACAATGGATGAGCAAATCAAGAAAGCAGGGATAGTGCCTGTCGTCTGGTAAGATCGGGGAATGTAAGCATGAGCCATGAAAAATATTAATAAACTTATTATCAATTCTCCTTTCGATAAGTGGGTAGGCAGGTTAAAAAATATAAAGGGCAAAGAACCGATGAAATAATTAAGGATTTTAGGGAAACGTGATAACTGCAATAGACACCAATATATTCCTTGATATACTTATCCCCGATGAAAATTATTATTTCAATTCAAAAAAGTTGCTTTTTAGAGGAGATATAGAAGAATGGGTACTAATACTTTAAATAAATTAATCGAAGATTTTAGCCAGTTACCATTGGAGGATAAAGAGTATGCAATAGATGTAATAAAGAGACAATTAATAGAGGCAAAAAGGGATGCTATTGCGAAAAGAGCTAGGGAGGCTATGACTAATCTCAAAAAGGGGCTGGTTAAAAAAGGAACTGTAAAAGATTTATATAAGGATTTAGAAGGTGATTAGAATAGCATGGGACCACGGTTTTAAGCGGATTTACAAAAAGAAGGTAAAATATAATGAAGAAGTTTTGTTAACAGATATTGGAACTCATGATGAAGTTTATTAAAACATTAAAGATTGTGAGTAGTGAGTAGGGTAGCACCTTCATATTTCATTTTCAAATTAACATCGCTGAGAACAATTCTGAAACATTAAAGCAATAAATACAGCCGGTTATATATGTATAATTTCTTTGATACATTCAATAAATTCCCTTGCAAGTTTTACTGCCTCCGCAGCGTCTTTAGCAGATAATTCAACAAATTCTTTATAATCACTCTCCTGCCTTGCATCAAATGCTTTATGCAGAATTTTAGAATAGGTGAATTTTCTATTTCAATACAAATCTTTCCAGTGAAGCCAGGACATCAGAGGCATCAAGGTTTCCCTTTATTCCAGCATCCAAAAAAAGATTCATGGCTTCAATCGGGCTCAAATTAAGTAATTTGGCTGCCTGCCTCAGTGTTACTTTACCCTGTTTATAAAGATTCCCAATATAAGTCTCAAAACCTATTCTTATAAGCTTTCTCATCGCAGTAGATTCTTCGATCTTCTCTTCCTTCTCAACAATTTCAATTGCAGCCATCATATCTTTGGGTATCCTTATAGATTTCGTTTTCATTGTTTCCCCCAATTTTCCAAAAAAGCTTTAATTACATTATACTCTTCATCACTCACAAACGATGACAACCAATCTAACTTTTCACGAGCCTCTCTTACTGTTAATTTACCTTTCTTCAATAACAACGCAACAAATACAGCCGGAGTTATATATGGAATATTAAAAAAACGTAGTCTCCTAATAAACCTTTTATCATCGCTGCATATTGCATCATATTCCCCTTGTTGAAATATTGAAAATATTGCATCTTCGCCCTTTTTAGAGGAAGAAGACATCGTGTTTATTGTTATCAGTTTATTCTCTATGTTTTCACTTATAATCATCGCGTCAAAATGTTCTTGAGTATTGTAAGTAATTTCCTCTTTTACAATTTGCGGAATAACTACAGAGAAGTTCTTACATACAAGCTCTTTTAATTTTGATTTGGTTAATTTGATGAGACAATCGGCATCCATTAACAATTTCATGTATTGCATTGTAATAATAATATTGCCAAATGTCAAATTGTGATATGATAAAAGTTATTTTTAAACAACACAGCCCATGATTTATGAATCTTTTGGTGATGTAGTCAAACTGTAGTCAACTCTATCGGAATCCAACGGAAGCCATCAGAACCACCAGAATTT
>VGXX01000046.1 GCA_016873155.1 Planctomycetota bacterium
GCCATAAAATTTGAGAGTTTCATCTTCGATGTGCTGAAACACGTTGAGAAGGGTGTGATAATGGAAGCGCTTCGCGAAGATGAATTTTCGCCGATAAAAAATATGGAAGGGGAGAATTCTCCGGCTACTGCAAGGCAGGACATGATTAATTTATTCGGCCGGTGGCTGCGTAATGCGGGCATTTCTATTCCTATGGATAATCATGGGAATGTCATTGGTTTAATCGAGATTAACCCCTGCTTCGCACTGGACGAAGAGGAGTTGAGAAATAAGATAGATAGAAATTTGAAATTTAACGGTAATTTAATTATATAGTACCTTACAAAAAATATTTTGAGTAGTGGCAAGGCACGCCTTGCCACTACGATCTTTTTCAATTTGTTCGGGTTAGGAATTTCATTTTATTTATATGGTTTATGTGATGGTATTACATACGAAAATCCCTCTTAAAAAAGGGGGATAGAGGGGGTTGTAAAACACCTCAGATATGGGGTGGATTTAACGACAACCCCCTAAGTCCCCCTTTGCTAAGGGGGATTAATTTAACAAAAGAGGATATATGGAAGGTAAGCGAACAATACGCTTTGATTTTAACAATATGATGGCCGATACCATCGGGCCTGAACATGGCATTACCGAGCAGGAGTTGAAAACCATCGAACCGCTGGCAAGCCGATATATGAATGACGTAAAAGAAGAACGCAATAAAGGTAAATTGCCATTTCTTGATCTGCCTTACCAAAAAAATATTGCAGCAGAGATAATCGAAACCACAAATACCCTCAAGGGAAAATTCAAAAACGTTGTTGTGGTGGGTATCGGTGGGTCAGCGCTTGGCAATTTTGCTATCCATACAGCATTAAATCATCCCTTTTACAATATCCTTACTGATCGGGAAAGGAAGGGCTTCCCGCGTGTTTTTGTGCTGGATAATATCGACCCCGACAGGTTTTCCGGACTTTTAGATATTGTTAAACCAGAAGAAACCCTCTTCAATTTCATCACGAAGTCAGGTACCACGGTAGAAACAATGGCTCAGTTTTTGATTATAACGAAACGGTTACGTGACAGGCTTGGCAAAGATTACAAAGAGCATGTGATCACGACCACGGATGGCGAGAAAGGCACTTTGAGGGAAATTACAAGTCGTGAAGGGTTCCGATCATTTGAGATTCCGGCTGGAGTTGGGGGGAGATATTCAGTGTTAACGCCCGTTGGCCTGTTTTCTGCGGCGATGAGCGGCGTTGATATTGAAGCCTTGCTGGATGGGGCGGTGTTTATGGACAAAGTCTGTAAGTTTGACAATCTGTGGGAAAATCCAGCGCTTATGGGCGCTGCGCTCTATTATTTGAGTCATACAAAAAACGGTAAAAATATATTAGTCATGATGCCTTATTCCAACGCCCTGAGCGGAGTGGCCGATTGGTTCTGTCAACTCTGGGCGGAGAGTCTTGGTAAAAAGTTTTCGTTACATAACGAGGTTGTCCATACCGGTTCGACACCGGTAAGGGCTATTGGTGTCGTAGATCAGCATTCACAGCTTCAGCTTTATATGGAAGGTCCCTATGACAAGGTGACAACTTTCCTGGCAATCAAGCGGTTTAGCAAAGAAGTATCTATTGTAAGCGGAAATGATGTTGAAAGTGATTTGGTTTATCTGAAAGGACACTCACTCAACAATGTTATGAATGCAGAGTTTGAAGGGACACGACTTGCTTTAACAGAACACAATCGCCCGAATTGTACGATTACACTCGATGGACTTTCTGCATTTACGCTGGGGCAATTATTCTATCTGTTTGAATTACAAACGGCATACGCGGGGAAGTTTTACAACGTCAATGCATTCGATCAGCCGGGAGTGGAGGCTGGAAAAATCAATGCCTTTGCGATGCTTGGCAGAAAAGGATTTGAACAGAGGAAGAAAGAGATAGACATCCATTTACGGAAAGCACAAAAGAAGTATTGCATTTAGTGTTCTCATTGGTTGTGGGTTGATAATGTAAAAAATGTTTGACTGTAATCTTTCTTATAGTGTATAAGTATATAGCAAGCAAGCTTAAATAAAGTTTAACTGATTGTAATTTGTTGTTGGGTTTACGGGAAAATGCTATTTCCAGAATGCAAAAGAGTAATTTATAAGAAAAACCCCTTAGATGTGGTGATATGTCAATTAATATTTCCTCCTATACTAAAAATTGATACTGAAGTTCCTGTCGCATTTCAAGAAAGAATTCGTAAGTATTTTCCCAACTTCTCGGAAGTATCAGAAATGTTAAATATAAGTATTCCTTCTGGTGCGATAAATCAAATTCAGCCCGAACCATCCGAGCAAATTTTAAAGGCATTAAGTTGTAAGAATTATGAATTTTCCTCCGAAGATGAAGAATGGAAGATTAATTTAACACGAAATTTTGTTTCATTGAAAACAAAGAAATATGAACGGTGGGAAACTTTTAAGGAAAAACTACTGATTCCATTCGAAACCCTGAAAGAAGTATATTCCCCTAATTATTTTTTAAGAGTGGGATTAAGGTATCTCGATGTTTTTAAACGCTCATTTTTAAATTTTCCTCTAAACACTGAATGGGATGAATTATTGCAACCTTACATATTGGGTCTCATTGGAAATCCCAGAACCGACTTAAAAGATAAAGTTAAAAACTTTGCAAGTATATATGAAATTGGATTATCCGATGGAGAAAGCAATGTGGTGATAAATACTAAATTAGTTAAGGCTGTAAAAGACGATGAGATTTGTTTTATGATTGATAGTGATTTTTACAATGCCAATAAAACACCGATTGCTTCGACTATGGAAAGACTCGATTTTTTTAATGCGCATGCTTCAAGGTTAATTCGATGGTGTATTACTGACCGATTACACAACGCTATGGAGCCTCAATCATTATGATTAAGACATTTCAAGTAAGCAATTCTGGACAGAGACTTCCACAAGAAAACCGCATTTCTGGGTATCTAGATTTAAGTTCTCAGGAGGGAAAGTGGATTTCATATTCGTCTATTTCTTTTAATGCTCAGTTTACTCCGCAAACTAATTATGTGCCGGTGTTATCAAAAAGAGACACCCTTGAATTAGCTAGGAACATAATCCACAAGATTACTGACAGTAATTTGCTTCAACAAGCCGTGAAATTATTATCAGCAATTCAAAACGTTCTCAATACCCAACCGTTTTTGAATATTATAACTTGTATTCCTTATTTGCATGCCGCTACACCAGAAGATGGTTCTCTATTATTTGAATGGATATCTAATGATTATCGAATAGGATTCCATATAGAGCCTAATCCTCAGGAATCTAGTTGGTCATTAGTTACTAAAGAGAACTTGGGAGAAATTATTGCATCAGGCTCCATTGCTGATATTGATCTGCACAAACTTGTTTCCTGGCTTTTGTACTTTATCATCTCTCATTTATAAAATGGATTATCCAGATAATTGTATAAGAGGTCTTTCGAAAGGCAGCGAAATAACGGTGGAAGGTTTTGTTCCCGAAAACGCGTTTTATTTCAAAAATGTTAATCGAAAAGACGGATGGGATGAACAATCAATTAATTGGGAGGACGATGATTCTGTCATCGGATTTACCTTAAACCAAAAAAATGAGAATGGTGAAACTAAATATGTAAATGGAGTGGCAGTAATTTCCCGATATAAAATTGATAGGTTAATAGATAGAATAGAAAAAGGTTTACTCAGATACGAAAGACAACAAATAAATGATAATCATTATCATGGAAATATACTATTAAAATCAGAGACTACAAAAAAAACTATGAAAATAATAGCAGCAGGAATCTCATTGGCAGTCGAAAAAATCGTTCCTCACATGGAAATTAAAAGATAACGAAATCTATGAATGTTACCCATAGATGCCTATGAAAAGCTGATTATGAAATTTATACATTGCAGATAAAACCAAATCAACCATAACCTAATGAGAATAATATTAGCGTGATGCCTGAAGCTCTTCAACAGTCTTCCTTATTGCGCCCGCCTCTTTATTTACTGGATCCAGCCTCAAAAATTCCTGAAAACAGTACAATGCCTTTTGAACATCTTTTTTATAATTTAGGTAGATTAATCCCAGGTTTTTGTAAGCATTGGGATAATTTGGTTTTTGCCGGATGGCCTCTTCGATTTCCAAAAGTGCCTTGTCGAATTGCCCCTTGTTGGCGTAAGCCGTGCCCAGGCAACTATGCGCCTCGGCATGGTCTGGTTCGTAATGAATAGCCAATTCAAATTCACCTATTGAGGCATCTAAAAGTCCTTTCTTAAAATAGGCAAGCCCCAGGTTATAATGGGCATCATAATAATTTGGTTTAAGCCGAATGGCCTCTTTGAATTTTAAAATTCCTTCGTCAAAACGTCCCTTGTCTATGAGGATATTACCCATATTATTGTGGGTAAGGGCGGAGTCGGGGTTTACTGCCAGAACACGATAATATTCTTGCAACGCCTCTTCTTTCATGCCTTTTTTTTGATAAGCCATTCCTAAATTATGATGATATTCAGGATCAGACTCAAGGGCTATTGACGCTTGAAATTCGCAAATTGCTAAATCAGTTTTATCTTTCTGGAGATAAATCATACCCAGATTGTTATGCGCCCTGGAACTGTTGGGTGAATCTTCTACCGTTTTTGACCAGAAGATGAACGGGTCTTTCCAAACCTTATTTCTCTTAATAGTAAACAATGAATACGAAACGACAGGGGTTAATATCAAACATGTTGCAAAAATAAGAGGGAGGCGATTGAAAGAGGGAGGCGAGACGCATAGTCTCCCACCTTCCCACCTTCCCATCTTCCCATCTTCCCGTGAAATAGAAGCGTAAGCACGTCTCCAGATTCCTGTTGAAATGTATGCCAGTATTGCACAAAATCCAACCGAGGGGAGGTAAAGGTATCTTTCAGCCATAATGTTGGCTATGGGCATAATGTTCATCATGGGGGCCAGGGTAACAAAAAACCAGAGCATAAAGAAAAATAGACGCTTTGAATGATTATAAAATTTGTAAGTAATTACACCGATTATATTCAGAAATATAATGCCAAGAATAAAAGTTGCAGCATAGGGGGTTTTGGTATGTGCTATGATATATTCTGCGTTAAAACGGATAGGAAAGAATAATAATTTTATGTATGAGCAAAAAATCTTTGGCATGGTTAACAGGTTTATCAAAAAGCTATTATCTGGATACGTCAACTGTTTTTCTACAGGATTATGAAACCACACAAATCTCAGGAACAGATAAAAGCCGCTTACCAGTATGAATCCTAGATAATAGTTGATAATATTTTTCTTGACCCTGTCTTTATCGCCCAGTAACCAGTCTAAAAGAAAAACAATAAGGGGCAACGTAATCGCCATTTCCTTAGAACATAATGCCAGGAGATACGAAAACAGTGATAAAGGGTATAGGTAATTGCGAATTTTAGATTGCGGATTGCGGATTGCGGATTGGATAAATAGCAAAGCAGAACCAAGAAAAAACGTGGTGGCGAAGAGATCCTCCCGGTAACTTATACCGTTTACAGCCTCTGTTAATATAGGATGCAGGGCAAACAGGATACTTGTGAGAAAAGAGGCGGTACGCGACCTGGAAACAGCAGAAACCAGTAAGTAAACGAGTACTGCATTAACTGCATGGAGCAGGATATTGGTCAGGTGAAACCCGGCAGGGTTGAGACGCCATAGAGAGTAATCGATGAAATAAGATAAGGTTACTACCGGGCGAAAGGTTACCTCGCCTGAATATTTAAAATAATCGTCAGTAAAGAAAGCGGGGAAATTCCCCCAATCCCTGATGAAATAATTATCGGTTATGGTAAACACATCGTCATAGACGAAGGTATTGTCAAGTGTGTTGAGAAAGGCTATAAGCGGTAGTGCGATAATAAGTAATATTTTTAAAGCTCGTATCATAAACAGATAAATATTTGTAAATTTATTTTTTTGAAACTACATTTTTATACAATTCAGAGTATTCCTCAGCAATTGTATTCCATGAAAAACGTTTCCCATATTCTGCTATAGCTTGATAATCCCATTCCTTTTCAAGCGCTTTCTTGAGTGTTGCAGCCAATTCTTCCGTATTATTGGGTTCAACCAAAATACCGAATGTATCATTTGTCACGGCCTCCGGAATGCCGCCAACCTTTGTGGCTACTACAGGTCGTCCGCATGCTAATGCTTCGACAATTATCGTGGGGAAGCCTTCGTTGCGACTGGGTAAACAAAGGACGTCACAGGCGTTCAGCCACGCGGGGATTTCATTGTGTCCTTTAGAACCCATAAAATTAACATGAGTCTCGATGTGTAATTTTTTTGTTAGAGTTTTTAACTTGCGTTCTGATTTGCCTTTTCCGATGATAATAAGATCAATACAATCTTTTTTCTCCATGCCTGCAAAGGCGCGGAGGAGCAAATCAATTCCTTTTACAGGGAGCAAATTACCGATAAAAAGGATAATTTTCTTGTTAATCGGTAAGCCGAGTCGTTCTCTTGCGGTTGTTTTATTGAACGGGAAAAATTCTTTGTGGTTTACGCCATTTCGAATTACCGATATTTTTTCTGGGAATCCATCCAATTTCAAGATTGAATCTTTTAGTGACTGGCTTACGGCCACGATTTTATGCGCTCTTTTTAACGTAAAGTGTACCATACGCTTTAGAAAAAAATATCCGGGGAAAGAATGGATGTCAGAGCCATGCACCGTGACGATTACTGATTTTCCAAATAACATCCCCAATAAAACAGCTGCGAAGCCGGCAGGACCGGCCATGTGTGTATGAATGAGATCAAAATGGAATGTTTTTCTTAATTTTCTCAGTAAAGGTAAGACCCCAATAAGAAAGACAAATGCTCTGAAGAATAACCTGTCCCCTTTCGGCAGTATGAACAGTTTAGGTCGGTAGATTTCCATGTCATTCATGTGAAGATGGTAACTCTGTTTTTCTTTGCAGGATTTTATATTAAATGGATTCCAAAGCCGTGGGTGAATGACAACGACCTGGTTTTTGCATGACACAGCTTTTGAAAGCTCGTAGACAAAGACACCAGAAGTGGGGTCATCCCCGCTTGGAAACATATCCGTTAAAACTAATATTTTCATTTGTAAAAGTAAATTATTGTTTAGATTTGCGTGCGGTTACCAATAAAAACTTGCCAAACCGTCCTGGATTTAAGAATCGGGCAAGCAGTCGATCCAGGTAAGTTGTCCAGAGCCCGAATCGCTGAAGTCGCAGATGCTGAACAATTAAAGGCTGAATGGAAATCTCATCGAAACCGGCTTCTTTTACCAGCGCTTTTATTTCATCATCCTCAAAAGCATAACGATATAACTTTTCCGCATAATACCCCTCTTTGTTTGTCCATACTGCCCCATTCCATCGAAAGACGGTAAATACAAGATGTCCACCCTTTTGGAGCAACCCGTGGAAGGTTCGGAGTACTGATAACCGTTTTTCGTGGGATGGGATGTGCTGAATGACTTGAACAGAAACGATTTTATTGAAGCTGTTTCCCCGAATAGGCATTTTGCTGATATCGGCAGCAATAAAATGAACCTTGGAATATAAATCAGAGGGTAATTTCTTTTGCAATATTAACAGGCTGTCTATTGAAAAATCAACACAAATCAAACGTCTTATCTGTGGAGCTATCCGTATACTGATTCTGCCAGTGCCGCATCCAGCATCGAGGATGACGTCTTCTTTTCTGCAAGCCAACAGAGAGACTACGGAGTCTATTTCCACTTTATTATACCAGATACCTTTGTCCTGGAGGTACCATGTATCAAAATTCGCTGCCTGAAAGTTTCGCATTTCTTGCTCAACACGTTGATCATATTCAGGAGTGCGTTTCATTGTCCCTTTCCGCTAAAAACTTCCGAACGTCGTTATACTGCAACTAAACTCTTGTATAGCACTTCAATTTGCTTCATTATGACTTTCGTACTGTATTTTTCTTCCGCAACACGCCGTCCCTCAGATCCCATGGTCTTTCTTGCATCATTATTCCGGATGAGATACAGTATCTTTTTAACAAATGAATCAACGTCAACCTTTTCCATGGTTTCTACCGGCTTTTCGGGAAAAGGTAAAAATCCAGTCCAGCCATCGATAACAATTTCCGGAGTTGGATAAACATTAGAAGCAACAACGGGTTTTCCTGAAGCCATAGCCTCAATGAGCACCAACCCAAAACCCTCACCATAATAAGGTGTGAAAAGGAGTATGTCTATGGCCGCCATCACCTCATCAATATCCATCCTGGGACCTGTAAATATAACATCTTTTTCGATGCCTAAATCTTTGATAACCGCTTTATAAAAATCTTCCTCTTTACCATAACCACATAAAATAAATTTCAATTTAGAATGTTGGATTCGAGCCTTTGCAAATACCTGAAAACATATTTCAAAACCTTTACTTCTTTCAAAACGGCCTACGCTGCCAATGATGATGGTATCGTCGGGGATATTGTATTCAGCGCGAAATTTATTTCCTTTTTTCGAAGGGTTAAAAAAATCGATATCTACCTGGTTAGGAATTACCATAACTTTTTCGGCCCTTGCAAAATTTTCGCGTACAGCCATACGCTTTAGCAGACCAGAGGCCATAATAATCCTGTTCGACAGAATGGTATTCACCAGGGTATATTGGAGTTTAGAAATACGCGTTTTTTCCAAATCCGGCCCATGTAAGGTAACGACAGTTTTGCAATGCCTGAATAATTTGGCAATTAAACATCCCCAGAAATCTGCGGGGACAGTGTGGGCATGAACGATGTCTATTTTTTCTTCATCGATGAGTTTCATATATTTTCTAAATGTTTCAAAGTCTCGCCAGGTGGTTAAACCAAGCCGCTCGACCCGAATCCCCATTTTTCCAATCTGAACAGCAAATGGCTCAACCTGCGACAGGTTTCGACTGAAAAGGGTGCAAACTACAACATGAAACTTATCTTTATCTATATGCTTGCACAACGTAGCTACGTGCTGTTCCGCTCCGCCGATAAAGAGCGTATCGATAACGTAAAGAATATTTATCTTTCTGTGTATCATTGTTGCGCAACAAAATTTATTGAGATATTTGCTGAGATTTTACGACTAGGAGAACCACCCCTAACCCCTCCCAAGAGGGGAATTTTTAACTTGAGCTCTGTAAATATCAACTAAACGTTCTACGTGTTTATCCCAGGAATACTTTTGCGCCTCGATACGGGCGTTTTTTGCTAAATAGCTTCTTAACGGTTCATCGCGGGCTAATCTTATAATGGCATTTCCTAATTCCTCAACACAACCCGGCGTTACTAATAACGCCGTGTGCTGATCTTGCAATACCTCTGCGATTTGTCCGATCTTTGAAGCAACAACGGCCTTCCCAGCACAGAGATATTCGAATATTTTAATAGCGGATCCAAAAAAGGTCATTCCCAATTCCTTAAAAGGAGCAACCGCAACATCGGCAATGGAAAGTACCTCTGGAATTTTCTCATGCGGGACGTAGCCCATAAATCTTATCCTGTCAGAAACCCCTAAGTTGCGTGCCAAAGCTTCAAGTGTCATTCTGGCCTGTCCCGTCCCAATAATTAACAAGCAGGCATTGGGTATTTCTTTAAGAATTTGCGGAAAGGCTGCGATGAGGTCTTCAATGGCGTACCATACCTGGAGTGTCCCGGTGTATGCGACAATAAATTTATCTTCGAGATGGAGAGAAGCTTTTATACTTTGTGCATCAAATTGCTTATTGAATGCCGTTACATCAGCGGCATTTGGTAAAACGGTAATTTTATCTCTCCGGTTAATCAGGTGATTATCCAATAAAAATGACTTTAAATTGTTTGAAACGGCAACTACATGGTTTGTATTTCTGAGACAAAATTTGCGAATCATTTTCGCGGTAAACTTCTGGATTGGGGTAATATCTTTTGTAAATAATTTTTTTTCTTCTATGCCTGGACCATTAACCTCCGTTATATGCGGAATATGGAGCATTTTAGATGCCAATATTCCACCGTAGGAATATAAACCAAAACGTTCGTGTATAATGTCGAAACGATAAGACTTGTTCAGTCTAAGGATTTGCAGCAGAATATTTATACTGTTTATAGTCCCTGTAAATGGGAAGAAGCGGTGGAAAAAAAGGCGCAAATACTTATGTTGTATAGTTCGGTAGTTTTCAAATTCAGATAATAAGGGGTTTTCATTTATGGTTAATAAAAATACTTTGTGCCCGTTTTTCTTTAATCCATCGATGATTTTCAGTACATGAATTTTATATCCTTCTCCTTTTGTTAAGTCCAGTCCCCTATCACCAATGAGATATAATATGTTAAGACCGATAGCCATTTTTTAATAAAGATTATGGATTTTTTGAGAAATATTCGTGGCTGTTCGTGGAAATTCGTGGCTAAATAACACCTCTAAACATTTAAAATAACCTTCCCGCACTTTCCCTCCTTCATGAGTTTCATGCCCTTTTCGTAGTCCTTTAAGGGTAACCGGTGGGTAATGACGGGGGTGGGGTCTACAAGGCCGGCAGACAAGAAACGTGAGGTCTTGTGCCATGTGGAAAATATCTTACGGCCGGTAATTCCATAAATGCGGATTTTCTTAAAAATAACGTCCTCGTTCAGATCAATATTGACACGCCTTTCATAAATACCCAAAATGGAAATCCTGCCTCCGGGCGTAACAACCTTCAAGCCCTGATTCAGCGCCTGGTTGTTGCCGGAAAATTCCAGGACAACATCCGCTCCGTTATCTTTCGTGGCTTCCATGACAAGTTCAGTAACGTCCTGCCTTCTGGGATTGACGGCAATGTGCGCCCCCATCTTCTTGCTGATGGCCAATCGGTAGTTGTTGGGGTCGGAAACGATAACTAACGAGGCGCCGCATACCCTGGTAATGCCTGTGGCAAAAAGTCCAATCGGTCCAGCGCCAAGAATCAAAACAGTCTTTGCCGAAACATCTTCAGCAAGCACGGTATCAACAGCATTTCCAAAAGGTTCCTGGATGGTTGCCCATTCATCGGGAATTTTTTGGTCGTTCTTCCACAGCACGTGTTCAGGTAAGACAAGAAATTCGGCAAAGGTGCCGTCATGATCGACACCCAACAATTTGAAATTCCTGCAGACCTCTGAATATCCGTTATTGCACTGATAGCAATACCCGCAGGTCAGATGACTTTCGGCAGAAACCCGGTCTCCAACCTTTACATGGGTCACTTCCTCTCCAATCTTTGCAACGTTTCCCACGAACTCATGACCGATGATGCGGGGCGGTGTGAAGCGATGCTGCGCCCAGCGTGTCCAGTCAAAGATGTGCACATCCGTTCCGCAGATCGAAGCAACATTGACCTTAATCAGCACGTCCCTGAGGCCTATTTGGGGAACGGGAACTTCTTTGTATTCCATTCCCTTCGCATGTTTTGTCTTTATAATAGCCTTCAATTTACAGCCTGAATCTTTTCATACTTTATGCATTCATCGTATTTACCGTAGGGGCAGGTTTGAAACCTGCCCCTACACCATGCGGTAAAATAGTATTGTTATTGAAATTTTTCAAAAAACCTAATTGTTACAAAAGGACTAACGTGCTACCATGTTTTCAAACCCGTCCCTATTGCCCTGCCCTGTCGGCATCGGTCTTCTCTGAAGGCCAGTAATAGGCGTCGGGGGTATTGCGGGCGCCAAAGATTGCCGTGCCGATGCGCACCATGTTTGCGCCTTCCTCGATTGCTATCTGGTAATCTCCCGACATGCCCATAGAGAGATATTTCATCTGTACCTTATCAATGCCCTCTTTGATAATGTTGTCGTTTATTTCTTTTAGCGCCTTAAAACACTTCCGAATCTTGACCTCATCCTTAGTAAAGAGGCCAATGGTCATAAGCCCATATACCTTTAATGTATCGTATTTGGCTGTTTGCCTGACCAAAGAGATTGCCTCTTCAGGTGAAATACCATATTTACTTTCCTCATGAGAGGTGTTGACCTGTACCAGAATATCCATGGAACGGCCTTCTTGCTGTAACCGCTGGTCTAGTTTTTCTACCAGGGATAAACGGTCCACGGAATGGATCATGTCCGCAAATTTCAAAACGTCTTTGACCTTGTTTGTCTGCAGATGCCCGATGAAATGCCATTCTGCATCCTCGTCTTTTAATACTTCGTATTTTTTCATGGCCTCCTGGATCTTATTTTCTCCGATGATACGGCCGCCCGCCCTAACGGCCTCGCGTATTCGTTCCGTATCCACCGTTTTCGTCGCCATAACCAGGACAATGTCTTCCGGTCTTTTGCCCGCCTTCACGGCTGCATTAGCAATGTTTTGTTTTACCTGTTCTAAATTTTCTTTAATTGACATCTCCACACAATTTCCTTTCTAACAATTCCTTATACAAATGTTCTGTTTTCGATACCGTTTCTCTGATATCGAAACACGCCTTCAATCGTTGATATCCGCATTCAGCCATTTTAACGGCAAGAGAGGTATCTTTTAAGAGCTGAATTATGCCTCCGGCCAATTCTACAGGGTCTCCCGGAGGCACAAGTATTCCCGTCTCTCCATCCAGAACGACCTCAGGCACTCCACCCACGTTCGTTGCGACAATGGGACATCCCATGGCCATCGCCTCCAATAACACGACACCAAATCCTTCGTTAACGGAGGGCAGGACAAACAGGTCGCCACATGAGATGATTTCAGGGACATCGCTGCGCATTCCCGGAAATAATACCTGTTTTTCCAAGCCAAGGGTTTTTACCTGCCCTGAAAGTTCTCCTCTCAGTTCCCCATCTCCAAGCAAAACCAACCGTATATTCGGTATCTCTGTAATTACCTGAGCAAGGGCGGAAATCAGGTATGTCTGGCCTTTTACAGGCACAAGTCTTCCTGCCGTTACAATTAAGAAATACTCATTCTCAATTCCGAGTTCCTGTCGTTTCTGTATCCTGTCGACCTTTCTTTTCTCAAGGCTTTCTACGTCAATTCCATTGTAAATATAATCAAACTGAGATTTTTGGCCAATTCCAGCTTTCAGGTAAGGTCCGATACCGCTTTTTGTCAACGTAATGATTTTGTCTGTAAACCGTGCGGAAAACCGTTCGAGCCATATAAAAAACCTGGTTTTAATCTCCCCAAAATACCCTTCAAAAATATCACCGTGGGGAGAATAAATAATGCATTTTACGTTTGCCATCCGTGCCGCCAAACGGCCAATAAAACCACCCTTTGATGTATGACAGTGAACGATATCATATCTGCTCCGAAGAATCAAAAAATAAAGTTTTAAAAGGGCATATATATCTAAAAACGGGTGGATGTCCCGAATAAGGGAAGGAATAACCACTACTCTGAACCCTGTATCTTTTGCGAATGAAATCATATCATCTTCCGGTGCTTGCGACAAACCTGTCGCAATATGATGTTCAAACTGTGAAGTATCGCAGCGTCGCAACACTTCAAGAAGGACGGCTGGTGCGCCGCCCCTTTCAAGGCGTGTAATTACGTGCAATACCCTGATCTTTTCTGCTGATTTATAATTGCTCATTCTCCCTTCGTGTTCCCGGAAGGTGAACCAAATTTCACGAATATTGGATTGGACAGGATGCGCGAAGGGCCATCGATATCCAGCCGGTAATAAATCTTTTCACCCGGTTTAACATATTTGTCTTCATATGTCATCTCAGTATTTCCGGTAGATTCAAACCGATGTATTACCTCGCCGTTTCGAATAATGTCTACTTTGTATTTTACGTCCCTCGCTGTTTCCGGAAGGGACACGTGAATCTTTAGCTGGGGGTTTTTGTCTGTCTCTAATTCCTCCCCCATATAGGCCTTTGAGGATTGGGTTGTATCTTCGATTATGAATGTGTCCAATACCAAAGCCGGAGACTTTTCACCATACAAATGAGCCGCATACAAACGGCCTGCCTTAAGCGCTTCGATTACGGCTTTTTCATTCTTTTCCTTTAACAGAAATACGGTTTGTGAATCCTTGATAGAAAATGTGTCTTCATCCCCAAAATCCACTTCTCCGATAGCCCAGACGGGTCGTTCACGTTCTCCTTTGCAGTATTGATTGAGGATCTGATCCCAAACACCACCCGGTGGCGCCAGGTACTTAATCCCTTCCGCAAATACTGCAAAACCTGTATAATTCTGCGCTTTAAGCAGGTCTTCATGATAGGGTTTTGTAATAAGTTTAACCCCGCTTGTTTCCTTATTCACATCTTCCACTTCAGGATGCGCCCAGAAGGTCACGCCGCCGCGTGTGTTGACGTAGTCAATGACCGTCTGATACGGCGCTATCCCGCGATCTCCATGATATTGGTCATACCGGGGCGACGCGAACGGAAAATTGTTTATCGTGAAAATTATACCCAGCAAGAGACACAGCACGCTTGCAGCTTTAAGGGGCATGGCGCTCACGCCTTCTTTTGTTATGGAGAATAGCAGCCAGCCAAAAACAAAAAAACAGAGAGGCCAGAGACTGACCAGGGTATCAAATCCAAACCCCCTGGAATAACCCTTCCCAATCGAAGGGAGGTTTTTATAATCTGAGGCATTATTCAATCCCATTACCAGGATGTGCTTGTGCCCGTCCATCATCTCCAGGTCATTAGTAAAGTAGCTTCCTTTCCACCAATAAAACGGAATTGCCTCCGCCCCGTGCATAATTAACATATCAGGATATTTTTGATTTAATCCGGAGATCGTATTGACATAGTTCTCCTCACCGTAACTATGAATTGAGCCTTTTTCTACGACCTTTCTGATAAATTTTCTGAGCGGTGGTATCCCGTATTCCCATCGCATGGTATCGTGGTCGGTAAAGACAGCAATTTCCACCCCGGCGTCATGGGCAATCATGGACATCTCTTCGGGAGGCAATTTTCCGCCGCTAATGGTGGAATCGAGATGAATAACACCGGTAAACAGCTTGTATTCTTCGCAAAATGCTTTGCCTTTAAAACTGAAAACCAAGAAGAAGGCAAGGCACAAAAGAAATATTTTGATTTTGTTATTCATAACTTTGAAATTCCCTGAATATATGACCTATCTTTTTCTTATTCCCCTGCTTCCTTGGTTTTTCATCTTTTTTTCTTTCAGCCGATAGGTGTCTTCCAGACTGGTTAACGCCTCTTTAAGGTCTGGTGATATTTCCAATGCCCGTTTATATTCGGAAATGGCATCATTGAAATGTCCCTGTTTTTGATAAACGTCTCCGAGTTTGTGATGGGCTGCAGACACCTTTGGATTAATCTCGATTATTTTTTTCATATCTACTGTGGCATCATTTAACCTACCGCTTTGTATATAAAGGACACCCCGATTATAAAGCGTTGAAAGGTCGTTTGGGGTCAGCCGCAAAGCTTCATTGTATTCATCTATAGCTTCCGAGGTCATTCCTTTTTCTGAGTAGACCACACCCAGGTTAAAATGCGCGCCTGCGTGGTTTTTGTTTAAAGACAGCGCCTTTTTGAATACAGAAACGGCTTCATCGTAATTCTTTTTTTTTGTGAAGGCAACTCCCAAATTATTATAAGCCTCTCCAAAATTCGGGCTGATTTCAATCGCCTTCTTGTAAGTGGCAATCGCATCGTCAATCATTCCCTTGTCAACGTAAACGGCGCCGAGATTATTATATACCTCCTTAAAGTCTTCTTTGTTTTGTAAGGCTTCTTTGTATGCAGAAATCGCTTCGTCACTTTTTCCCTGTAATGCCAGGGATACACCCTTATTGTTACAAAGCATGGCGAGTCTGTTCTTTGTGTCTTTGTTGTCAGCGTCTATTGATAATATCCTTCTGTAAGTAAGAATTGCACGGTCTTGTGATCCATTTGATTCATATGCTGAGGCCAGGTCCAAAAGCATGGTTATATCTTTGGAGTTGACTTTGGAAGCTTTCTCAAAAGATTGAATAGACTCGGCCGTCTGTCCCTTTTTCCTATAAAGATATGCAATACTTTTGTGACTTTCTGCAAGGTTCGGATTGATCTCTATAGCCTTCTTATATGAGGAAATGGCGTCATCGATCATCCCTTTGCCAGTATAAGCGTTCCCCAGATTGTGAAAAATTCCTGCATCGTTCGGATTCATGGCTGCGGCTTTTTTATATGAGTCGATGGCATCGTCAAAAAGGTTCTTTTTATTGAAAATGTTGCCGAGGTTATAGTAAGCCTCAGAGTCATTAGGATTGATATCGAGCACTTTACGAAACTCTCGAAGCGCTTCGTCAAACAGGGCATTTCTGTAATACAGAATACCCAGATTAAAATGTGCATTAAGATTGGAAGGTTCTTCCAGAATTATTTTTTGATACTTCTTTATAATTTCACTGTCGAGGGTACTGATAGATTCTGCGGGTGAAGGAATTGAAACTTTCAGGCATAAGAAGAAAGAGATACTGAAAATACCCGAATAGATATATTTTATGAAGTGCCTGCGCATAGTGCGGTTCCGGAAAATAGTTACAATATTTTTCTCAATAAGGTGCGCCTTTCATACGCAGAGGCCTTTTCCTTGTTTATGAGTTCTTTTATTTGATGAGGATTTTTAACACCCTTAAACACAAAGCTAAGGCGTTCGGTGTTTATGGTGAGATTGCCGATTTTAAATCGTTTTTGCATCGACCCTTGCTTTATCGTAATATTATTGACGTCACAATAACTCATTTCCCTGAATTTTCCTGGGGAAGGGCATTTTCTAATCAAAATTCCCTGACTTGTGATTGCATATCTCGTCGTGAAGACTGAAAGAATAATATAAATGATAAGAAGACCGCTAATCGACAATATACTTAATCCTGTAATAGTGTCTATTCCAAATGCGGAAAAGGCCAAAAAGGCTGAGAATGCTAAAATGGCAAAGAGTAACCAATATTGCCGAAAAGTGGGCTTGAAAGATTGAATAATTTTTGTTTCTGTTGGTTTAGTAAAAACAGTTTCCTTATTCACGGTTTTTGTAAGTTAGAGAGATCGAATTTTTTCTATAAGACTTTCCATCAAACGTATGGTTCTGGCAATTTTTCTTGATTCGGCCTACATTAATGTGCTGCAAGTCCTTATTCAAAAAAGAGTCGAGAGTTATGTAGGTGAATTATAGGTAAGGAGTCCCGCTATGTCAAGGCAAATGAAGGGTAATTCCAGGGTAACGTCAAAGCAACGGCAATGGCCGCATCTTTCCGCAATGAACCTGTAACCATCCGCAAATGGCAGCATCAAATGCTCCTACATCGACGTTCAGGAGGAATCGTCTGATAACGGATTTGCTGGATGGCTCGTATTGTTTTGTTTCTTTATATTATTTTGTTTGCACTTGATGTTGCCCTGGTAGAATGAGGGTGCGTAACATGCAGATTATAGAAAACCGGGTCGTTATTTAATGAATGTTTTAGTAGTAAAAAAAAGAAATAAACAGCTTAAGCAGGTGAAACATCCAGCTACCGAAATAGGCAAAGCAAACAAGGGTAAACCAATAGATTTTCAGAAAATGTGCGTAAAGAGGATTTCTGTAAAACCATCCAACCCCAGTGGTTGCTAATGAAATTATTGACGGATTAAAAAAAAGTTCACTTGTACTCGGAGGCGCAACAAGCCCGATATAGTTAAAGCAAAAACCTATTATAACACTAATAGACAAAGAGAAAGCGAAGTTTCTTTTTACAATAATAATGCCCGTCACAACCAAAACATAGATCACCAAGGATATTAGTGTGAATTCCAGACCCCGGTAAAATTCATACGTTACTAATGCAACAGGGCCAAGAAATGCAAACAAGGCGCTATTTCTCTCGTACGCCTTTGTCTTAAAGCAAATATATAATGAAGACGGAGCGACAAATTTGAGGATATCATTATCGCTCCAATATTCGTTATCTCCGAAATAAACACAAGCCATGCCAAGACAGGCAGAAAGAATGAAGAGAGTTTCAATTTTTCTTTTTCTGTGCAAACTCCATACTACCAGCAGAAAAAAGAGCGTTGATTTTAATAGTGTAATAAGTTCTTTAAGCCAAAAAATATGTTCGTAGATATGAAGAAGGCGTTCGAAGTTAGTTATAATAAATTCCATAAACAGCAATAACAATTTAAGATATACTGTAGTTAGGTACTATACAGAAAAAGGAACGAAGGGTAAAATCAAGTAATAAATCATAATTATAATGTTTTTTCCTGTTAATGCTATAATAAAATTTACTTTTCCATAATTCATGCGGTAATTTCATGTTTTCCAAGGCAAATCTCTTCATAAACTTGTCCGTACCACCCCGGTAAAACGATTGCAATTTGCATCGGATTGATAAATCACAAATTGTGAGTCTTTTGAGTATAAGCCCTGATATTGCAATGTATTTCAGTTCTCGATAAAAATATTTTTGTAAGCCTACGCTGTATATTTTGACTGTTGCCGGGGTATGGTAATGATGAATTTGCTTCCGACGTTTATCGTGCTTTCAACTTTAATAGACCCGTGATGAAGATGGACAATGTGTTTAACAATGGAGAGACCCAATCCTGTTCCACCCATTTCACGCGAGCGGGCAGGATCAACACGATAGAACCTTTCAAAAATACGCGGGATATGTTCTTGCGGAATGCCAATACCTGTGTCTGATATTTCAAACTGAACAGATCCCTTGACAGGGTTAATCTTCAGACCTATCCGACCACCTTTCGGGGTATATTTTATAGCATTATCGAGTAAATTAGTCAGCAACTGGCGCAAAAGATATTCATCTGTTTCAATCGTGGGTATTTGCCGGGGCATAT
>VGXX01000047.1 GCA_016873155.1 Planctomycetota bacterium
GTTTTTAGAAGATCCCAATCTTCATTCATCATGGCTTTATCCTCCTATAGTTGATCATCGGGATAATTGATATAAAAATACCATGATGAATAAAATTTGTCAATAAAACAAGTTAGCGCTTATGGGGCTTCGCCCCCTGCTATATCCTGACGGCCTTTCAGACCTGAAAATTGAAAAATTTTATATACAATCGAGTTGTATCGTTTTTTCGTATCTCCGTTTTTTTGTAATAAATTGTTACCTTTTACCAGACTATGCCGGACAGTCATAACAAAAACGAGTGGCCTTATTATACACGCAAGGTTGTTCAATACCTTGCATTTTCCATTTTTATTTACTTACTCCTCTTCTTAGACCCGCTCACGGAAAGAGACCTTTCGGGCAATATATTCCTCCGCATGAGCCCGCTTTCCGCCATCGGGGCAATGATGGCCGCAAAGACATTCATCCTGAAGTACTGGCCTGCCCTTCTTGTGTTATTTCTTACGATTCCATTCGGGCGTTTCTTCTGCGCCTGGGTTTGTCCGCTGGGAACTACCATAGATATTACAGATCATCTCTTTGCGGGTTTGAGGAAGAAATCTCAAAAAAGCCTTTACGACGGACGCAGGTTCAAATATTACCTCCTTGCCTTTCTTCTGATCGGTCTCCTGTTTGGCTTACAATGCATCGGCTGGCTCGATCCCCTTTCCATTGCAACCAGCGTATACGCAATCAGCATTCACCCATATATCGTAAACCTCATCAACGGTCTGTTCGGTTACCTTGACGCTATTCCCCTGATAGGGTATTTTTTTACCTTCATTCATAAGGTTATCCGGGAAATGCTCTTTGCCTATCATGCGCCATTTTTCAGGGCGCATGGGATTCTCCTCATGGTGTTTGCCTTATTAATCACCGCTGGTATGGTGTTCAGGAGGTACTGGTGCAGAAATATATGCCCTATGGGGGCCATCCTTGCGCTCCTTTCAGACTGGACAATATTCAAGAGGGCTGTTTCATCATCATGCACAAGCTGCGGTCTGTGTGTTGAAAGCTGTGGTATGGGTGCAATCGAAAGCGACGGACGAGGCACAAAGGCGGGCGAATGCATCCTGTGTATAACCTGCCGGAAGGTATGTCCGGAAAACAGTATTACTTTTGGAATGCAACAACCCATAGAACAGAAATTCGAAGTAGACCTGTCAAAACGGGCGTTTATTATATCGGGTCTGACCGGCGCTGTAACGACCCCATTCCTGAAATTAAGTTACACAAAGAGTATCAATAAGGGAAAGACGTCTATCATCCGTCCGCCCGGTGCTGTCGACGAAAAGGATTTTGTTGCGCTCTGTATTCGGTGCGGCGAGTGTATGAAGGTCTGCAAGACCAATGGGCTACATCCTGTGATGCTGGAAGCGGGGATTGAAGGATTATGGACGCCTAAACTCATACCACGAATCGGGTACTGTGATTATGGTTGTGTGCTTTGTACCCGTGTTTGCCCGTCGGGTGCGCTCAAACGCTTACCTCTGGAGGAAAAGCGTGAGGTTGCGCTTGGCAAGGCACGGATTGACCACAACCGCTGTATTCCGTGGGTGGGCTATGCGCGGCTTCCCGAACTGGAGAAGGAATGGCAGGACTTCAATTGCGGCGTCTGTGAAGAGGTGTGCCCTGTGCCTACAAAGGCCATTCATTTTAATACCTACGTTGACGCGCAAGGCCGTGAAATTCGCAGACCCTTCGTACGCGAGGACGTTTGTGTGGGCTGTGGATTCTGTGAAAAGGTGTGCCCTGTGCTGGGGACGTCTGCTATTGTTGTTGAAGGAATCCAACCGCAGACCAAAGTAAAACGTCCAAAAGAGATTTTAAACAAAAATTTTCTTCCCGAAACCCTTGGAGATTGGAAAAGAATTTCTGGCCCGAACATTTACGAAGGGAAGGATAAGCTCTATGAATATATTGACGGCGGCGCGGAACCCTATTTGTCGTATTCCTTTATTCGTGTTTCTAATGCCGAATATGTAAAAGATGCGGATAAAAAAATACTTGTGGATATCTGGGAGTTCGGCAGTCAGGAAGATGCCTTCGGTGTATTCAGCAAAGATCGGGCGGGCACAGACATAAAACTGGGTAACGGAAGTGCATTATTTAATAACTATCTCTACCTCTGGCATGACGTGTATTTTATCAGGATTGAGCCGAGGGAGGGAAATGTCTCACCCGAAGACATTACCCTTGCTGGTAAATCCATTATCAACATAATGCCTTACAAAAAGGCATTTTTGCCGGCTATTCTGTCCTTGCTGCCACAACAGCACCTTGTCCAGGAAAGTCCTGTATTCTTCCACAAAAAGATTATCCTCGACAATATATACATCTCCGACAATTACATCGAAGAGAACGTATTTCATCTCAGCGAAAAAACCGATGCCGTTATTGCAGAATACAGACCCACAAGTTCAGAGTCTTTTAAGCTCATGCTTATAAGATATCCTGACAGCGATACCGCACGGTTTGCCTTTGAAGACACCCTAAAATTGTGGCGTTCGTGGGGAGAGACAGAATCCACATCGGGAACGATTTGCACATTTCAGGACAAGAACCAACGCTACACCTCCTGTTTACAGGAGAAAAATTTATTCGGCATGGCGTTCCTTTCTGTCAGCAAGGGTTATGCTGAGACACTAATTCAGTCCATATTTCATAAATAATTGATGTTTTCATAGCAAAGGACTCATGTAAGTATTACTGTGTCTATAACTCGATCAATTTCGAGGGATGAGATACCGCCTTTAGCGCTATCTTCCGTTACAATAAGTATTCCTTTTTTGCCACCACATTCTTGATAAGTCAGAATATCATTTTCTCGATACCACTTTAATTTTTCCTGCCAGCGGTTATAATAACTGGTATCGTAAATCATGCCACAGTGTTCCCAGTAATATGTCACTCCTTTTGCATCATCTTCGATTGTGAAATCAGGAAGCTTAGTAATATTGTTGATCTTAAGCGGTTTTTCATACGAAGGTTTGATGCCTTTATTCACCAATCGATCATAAATGATTACTTCAGATTTGGACCGGACTAGTGTGCCATCGCAAGTACGGTTGATTAGCCGGTCTTCCAGGAAACGCCCATTGACTTCTACAAGGCTCGGCTTTTCAAAAAGATTGGTCAAACGCTTCGCTATTTCAGATTTCGCGTCAGACGTATATGCTCTGAGGTCACTCCGATTGCCTTGATGCAGAATGATAACTCGGTCACGTTGTCGGGTAAGGGCGGTGTAAAGCAGTTCACGCGACAGCAAACGGCATGGATTGGGAAGTACCAATATCACTACGTTAAACTCACTTCCTTGTGCCTTATGCACAGTCAATGCATAAGCAAGTTCTAACGGTAACTCTGATTCTTCACCAAATTCTTTTTCCAGGAAATCATATTGATATCCCGGCTGTGATGAAAATCCTACTTTTAAAGCCCATGGAGGTTTTGTCATATTCTTTGTCTTAAATTGACCCACTGCAATCCCGATTTCACCATTCGCAATATAACACCTGGCACCTTCGCGGGGATAAACAAGATTTGTGCCGTTCCATGTCTTGTCACGTGTATGGTTGGAAACATTAATTACCTTATCACCATAGACAATTTCCTCATTACCCATTGGTTTTGGAATTTTCCTTCCAAATTGTTTTCGAGCAAATTCAACCGTACCTGTACGGAACGTTTTGTGTACTAATCGGTTGATGTCTCGAACCCCATGCGTCAGCCCTCGCACAGGTGAAAGTATCTGCCAGTTTTCAATTTTTTCAGCAGCCCCTACGTTGAAGTATACAAATTCACCGGAAAGAGTGCCTCCGAGACATAAACCAAATCCACGGATATCGTCCGCATCTTTCAGTTTAAGTTCTTTAACAAGTAAATCCATCAGTCTTGCTTGAAACTCTTCTGGCGTATCCCATTGTACAAACCTGATATGGTTTGACGCATCAGATTTAACGATGGTATCAAAAATCTCATCTTCACCGGGACTCATTGGGCAACCACTGAACCAATCCGCTAATTGCAAGTCTTTGCGGTCATGTCCAGCTTGTCGTCTGCGAACTGACAGTTCAGCATAGCATGGTCCAACTTTGGGAAAGATATTCTCGATGTTCGCTGGTATGAGTCTGGATATAATATCAACGAATGGGCGACCAGGGCCGATGGGTGGCAATTGACGTGGGTCACCCACAAGAATCAAACGTTGAACACCTTTGAGGGCATTTAATAAGGCTGCCAGCATTTCTTCTGTCAACATGGAGGCTTCATCTACAATCACCGTTCGAGCTGAGTCTTTCGGGGGTGTATCCGATAAACAATAGCGTTGTGTCCTTCCATCATACCGATCTGGGCTAAGGAACTGAGCAATGGTATAAGCGTTGAGTTTCAAGTCTTTTGCAGCTTGTTCCATTTTGACACGAGCTTTACCAGTGGGAGCCAGCAATAGTACTTCCCCATCTGCAATATCTTTGTGACCGCAGAGAATTGAGAGAAGTGTAGTTTTACCAGTTCCAGCCGGGCCAATCAACACTGAGAAACGTGCTTCTGCAAGTTCCTTGAGAGCTGCAACTTTTTCCTGTCGTGCCTTTTCCTCTATCTTTTGATCTTCCTTAGATATTGGGCCAAGTTTATCGTCCAGCAACTTAGGCCAATCCGCATCAATTGTGTGTCGCTTGCCATTGATGCGTTTATTTATCTCATTACGGATTATTGTTCCCATCCTCGACAAACGTTCAAGTTGATATGCCCGGGAGTCATCCGCCATGTTGACTATTTGAATACCTCCATCAAAAGACAACTCGGCTACTGACATGATATCCTGGTTAACTTCACAAGATGGTTGAATGGCAAGCTCACGAATTTTACAAATAACATCCTTACAAGGAAGCAGTGTATTTCCTTCAACAGCAGCCTGTTCAAGGATTTCTATAGTGAGAGCACGGACACGCCTTTTGTCTACACCAGTGTCTATGGCAGAAGGTTCTGGAAGCGGATGTTTCTTGCGGATAACGGGGTCTGGAAAAGCACCTAAATCTACAGTCCAAACACTTATTGGCTCTTTTGATAATCGAGTTAATTCATAGATCAAATACGGGTTGCTGAGTAGCGTCTTATCCTCACATCGAATTCCTGCTTTTTCCCTCTCTTGACTGACATAAAGCAGTTTTGCCTGATCAGGTGTAATCTCAAACCGACTGAGCAGTTGAAGCAGGTTGCGCCGTTCTTTAGAGAGAACCTTACAGGTTTCTTGTAAAGTTTTACCAATTTGTGATGATAGGTGCGAGGGTAAATTAGCTTTGGGGTTTTTGAAGACTTGGTCAACCAGAGGCCATGAATCTTCATTCTCTCCAACTTTTGCAGCAATCTCCCAAGCAACAAACATACCAAGTTCAATCCCAAATGCACACAAAACAGCACCCAGTCCAGGACAAGTACCACGCATCTTCCACAATTCAGACAACCGTTCATTTATCCACTTTAAATTTTTGTCCCATGGGCCGTCGAGATATAGTTTAGCCTTATTTAGAGACGCGGCACATGCCAGAAGTGCAGCAATTGCCCCGTCCTGCGTTACATGTTCAGATGCATAAGAAAATTCAACAACTCGGTCATTAGGCGCAAAGGCAGTAATATCCGATGGATTAAAATCAGGATTCTCCTCGGCCAATTTTAATGCTGCATGATAGGGAAGTAGGAAACCATCTTTAAAATCAGGGCGGATGGAATGCTGCACCATTCGCTCCCAGAGCATGCTATGCAGGTTACCTTTTTTTGAATACTTGTACTCTACACCCTCTCCGATATGTTTTACTCTCCCCACGCCAACAATTACCCTACCAGTGTCTTCGATGAAGGGAACCTGCTTGGCGTAGAAGAAACAAAGAGATTTCTCTGGTCGAATATGACTAAAGAAGCAGTCAAGGAGTGCCTTTTGGTTGCAAATATCTTGCACCCATCCAGTTTTAAAAGGTAGTTCAGGTTCCCGTTCTTTGTCTACATCAATTCCATACCGATCACGATAAAATTCCATATTCTCAGCACGCATCCACAAGAATGGAACAGCCGGTGCTGAGTAAGCAGGATGTCGCAATGGAGTTTGGGCGAAATGACTATGAGTATCAGGTGATGTTTTTGTATAAGGGTGATTAGCCAACCTTGTATACTCAAACGGGGCCATAAACATGGCACGTCCGATATACAGCAAGGCCATTTGCTTTGATCGAGATTCTCAATAGACTTACCAGCAACGGTCTGCTCAGCATCATCGTTTCGTGACTCAGCGATTCGCGGTAAACGCAAACAAGCACCATTCAATTTTGGTGCCTTACAAACTGTACCCCTCCATTCGTCATCATGCCATGGAACGCGAACGGAAATGTGCCGGAGCGGGTAATTTTGATTTGCCGTTTTACTCATTCTGCTCTAAATCTCAGGTTTTATCATTATTTATACTTTTCGATGATTTCGAGTAATTTTGTATAAAAGTCTTTTATATCGTCCAGTTCATTTACCAAAATTTCATAAAGTGTCCTGGTATCAATGTGATTATAAAGGTGAACTATCCTGTTCCTGAACTGACTCATTTTTATGTAGGTTTCTGCCCTGTCTTTTGGAATATGCCCGGCATCGCTTAAAATTTCTATAATCTCTGCGTTTGTGTTTGGTGTTTTCAAACCAAGGGAAGCAATTATGTAACTCCCTATATCTAAAAGCGATTGTATTGAGGTCTGCAGTCTGTGAAGAACGGAGTCTATATTTCTGAAGTCCGAAATGAAATCCTCGTAGGTCTTCGCTTTTAAAACATGCAGTTTTTCAAGGTTGTCGAGGACAACATCGATCTTCGTTTGGACATCATTTAGATTCATAGTTTTGCCAGCCTCTCAATTCGCCCCTGATGGTGGTATTTCTCTATAAATCTCAGTGTTGGCTCAAAGTCACAAAAGTTAGCAATTACCCGCGTTTCAAACTTTATCCTGAAAGCTGAATCAGCGTCGTATATAAGCCTGCCGGTTCTTAAGACATTATGCTGAAAGACCAGTCCCTGGCTATTCAAGCCGATCAAATCGACCTCTTTTCTTCCTAAAATCTTTGCAATTCGATATGAAAGGAAATCTTCTTCGTGTATTAATTCACGCCCTATCGGGGCTTCGTCCTTCAATAATACTGCAATGTCCACATCGCTCATAGGACCAGATTTGCCTAAAGCATGTGAACCAAAGAGATATGCGGAAGCAATAAAAGGATAATTTTTAAATATATCCTCAAGTTTTTTAACATCAATCATAAAGTTGCATCTCCCAGCCTGGTCTTTATCACAGTTACTATCCGACAATAATCGAATGACTGTAATTACAAACTAACTATTTTTGTAAGTATTATATCATTTCTATTTAATTTTAAATATTCAAAAAGTAAATATGCCAGGTTACATGTTATCGCAAATTCAAATGAAATAGTTTATGTATCTTTTTGTCGTACTAATATATCCGCCCTTTCCGCCATGCTGATCATGGTTTGTTCCAACAAGAGCCGGTAGTGTTCCATCTCCTCATCGCTCAGGTTTGGCGGAATATGGATAGGTTCACCGTACAGCATTAATGCACGAGAAAACGGTTTGGGAATATGGAACTTATCCCAACTGGGAAGCGTCCAGTAGCTGGATAATCCGACCGCCGTCGGAATGATGGGCAATTGGGTTTTTTTACCGAGGTAGATACTTCCAGGCTGAACGACAAAACGAGGGCCACGCGGCCCGTCAGGGGTAATCGCCACAGGATACCCTTCCCGAATCTTATCAACCAGCGCCTTGATTGCCCTCATACCGCCCCGTGTTGTCGAACCGCGTATCACGCCAAAACCAAGCCTCTGAATGACACGGGTAATGTATTCACCGTCAGAATGCTGGCTGATGAGCACCTGTATATTGCTGTTACGGCCTACATAAGCAGGAATAAGCATCATGCAGTGCCAGAAGGCATAGATGGCATGATAGGTTTTCGTCTTTTCGTTAAACCCTTTCGGTTCGTCATCGATACGAATGGTTGAGGCCAGCAATTTTATCAACCAGGCGCCCAGAATCCCCACAAGTATGAATTTTAATTTTTTCATTTTAAATGCAACCACAGAGAACGCAAAGAAAAAATTGCGGTTAGGAAGATGGGTAGCCAGGGAAAATTTCAACCTCCCATGTTCTCAACTCCCTCCTTCTTTGCGTTCTGCTATGAACTCTCAGTCTTTAACCATTGACAGATACAAGGCGCATTTGTTGCAACTCAAATTGTCATTCTCACAAAAGTCCTTGTAGATTTGATACAATCCCTGCTGCCGCCTGACGGAATTTACAATTTTCTGTGAAATCTTTTCCTGCCCAAAAATACGATTACCCATGAATTTCGTCACACTCGTGGCAGGCAGAGGAACGTAGTTTCTGTAAACGAGATGCAGAATTTTTTCCAGTTTCATGTCATTATGCCTCCTTGCATAGGCAAGAAAGATGGGAATAATGACGTTAATGAAGATCGTGGAAGTCCTCTCCTTCCCAAGCAATTTCAATGGTTTTTTGAGCCTTTTCCCGCCCAACGTATAATGATACGACCAGTATGAGTCTTGCACATTAAGGAAGATTGATTGAATATCATTAATTAACGACTTGATGATTTTTTGTTCTTCTTTGTAACCTTCCCCCTCCTGTTCATCGGCAGGGACAAGTTTTTCGAATACACATAAAATGTGTCGAAAAATGCCGTAAGATGAACACTCTGCAAGGATATTCGCCATAGACGCAATTCTCCTTTCAGGAAAATTTGCAGGCCTGATTCCTGCGTAGTTCCAGTCATTTCTTGTCATAAGGGTTTTGCTTATTTTGGTTTTGATTACGTCCCATGCACGTTCGATAGCGCTTACATATTCCGCCGTTTCATCGTCATATATTATTCTTAAATCCGCCTGTTGCGGCAATAATCCCGCCGTGCCTAACAAAAGGGCTTGCATATCTATTTTCTTCTCTTGAGTTGGAACGTCCTCTGGAATCAAGCATCGTATGTCTTCCAATGGCGTAAGAGAGGCCAACTTAAGAAATGGTTCCTTGTTATTCTTATATCCCAGCGACTCCATAATCCCTTCGTAGAGTGTTTGCTCAAAGGGGCTTCTTTCTACCCATTTTTCGTACCTCTTAACCTTTTGAAGGATGCGTTCGTCGCCGGCGTAATCGAGAAAATAACCCATCCATAGTTCATCCACCCTCTGATTTTCCATTTCCGTCTGGCAATGCCCCGGATTTACCTTTCCACCCTTCAGGTATGATTCAACATCAATCAAATCAACCAGGTCGTCCAATTCGGCATCCAGATATTTTGATAGCGTCAACTGGGGGATGGATTGTCCCATAAGATTTTTGACATATACACCTTCATGATCATTCCACATAACAACATGTAAACATACAGCATTATATGTGTCTTGCTTATCGTGCTGATGTCTCATCCAATCTGAAGCAAACACATGAATCTCGACATCTCCCTTTATAAGCCCCTTGCCCTCTAAGAGAATTTCCGCATGTTTGAAATCAGGCCCACCCTCAGAATTCCACCATCCGGGGGATAGCACTTCCAGGCGTGAGCCGTCATCGGTAAAGAGTTTGCCTTTTTTGATATGCTGTCCAAACCAGATACACCGAACCAATTCTTCCTTAATCAGCTTTTCTGTGCCTTCAAGGACAAATAAGGGCGAACGGCCGTTTGCCCCTGCATCTTTTGCATTGTTACAAAAGGAGGTTACAATCTGCCGATAGACAGGTGAAAAACAATTTGTGGTATAGTTATTGAGATTAATCATAAGTAAAATTATTGTAATCAACCTCTAACGGATTAGACTTCCTGCTAACCTCGGCATTTGTTCAGCCATATAAAGCGGAATAGACAGTATTTTATCATAATAAGACAATCTGTCCTGCGAAAAACGTATTCCTAATTTTGATTTCTTCTCATCAATGAACATCCTTAACGATTTAAGCTTGCCTTCTTTGCCTGATTTTACTTCAACAGGAAGGATATTTGAGCCAATATTTATAACATAATCAACCTCTGCCATACTCCCCCTTTTTTCTCTTGCCCAAAAATAAAGACTGCCTTGCTGATGTTTGTCGGAATATGCCGCCAGTTCCTGTCCAACAAACTGCTCAGCCACAGCGCCTGCATTTATCTGCATAAAATCTTCTTCAACGCTTAATCGTCCCTGTAAGCCGCAGGAATTTTGCATCAGTCCAACATCAAGAAAATTTAATTTGAATTTTTGTTCGTCTATGTGCGCCCCAAGCGGCAGCCCTGAAGCCCTTGTTAAATATATTGGTTTAACTACGCCGGCGAGTGCCAGCAAGTTAAGGGCATTTTTCAAGTCTCTTGAGCGGGTATCCGTGTCAATGTTTGAATATTTTATCCTTTGCCCTACCATGCGGGGCGCAGCATCAAATACCTTTTGCAAATATTTATGTTGAGAAATCTTTGCATATTTTCCAAAATCACTCCTGTATGTCTGTAAAAGCGCGGTCTGAATCCTCTGGCAATTCATCAAATCATTGCTGGATAAATATTCCTCAAGCGCCGCCGGCATTCCGCCAACAATAAGGTAGAGACGAAGCAACTCAAGAAGTTTCTTGTGGATAACGTCATCAACGGAATCAGTCAATGTAACTTCAGAAAGGAATTGTCTTAAATTTTGGTTGTCGGTGGCGTCAAGATATTCAGAAAAAGACAACGTCTCTAAATAAAGGAAATGGATTCTGCCGACCGGCATTTTAAAGTCAGGGCTTCTCAGGGCGAATTCAAGAAGCGAGCCTGCGGCTATAACAGCCAACTTAGGCATCTTTTCCTTAAAGTAACGGAGAGACATTATTGCCTGCGGACATTCCTGTATCTCGTCAAGGAACAGCAGGGTGCTTCCTTCTTTAATCCGCACACCAAGAATCAACTGAAGTTTATTGATAATTTCTGATGGGTCAAGAGATTGGAAACAGTCTTTTAATTGTGGCTGAAACTCAAAGTTAACCACAACATTGTTTTGAAAGTGGGTTTTACCAAATGCTTCAACAAGATAGCTTTTGCCTACCTGTCTTGCGCCCCTGACTATTAGCGGATACCGCCCTTTTTGTGATTTCCATAAAATCAGTTCCTTTTCAATATCTCTGCGCATTATGGTTACCCTTCTCATCGATATGGCTAAAATACAGGGTAATTATAGCCGTATTTTGGCTAGAATACAAATGTATTTGAGGAAACAACTAAAGTCTTTTCTCTATGACAAACTGGTAACATGCTACGGTGCAAAGACCTTATCTGGCATGTATTTCTTCTCTGTTAAATTTGTAGTTTTTGTGGAGTTTTACTTTGTACTTTTTGAAAATAGCGTCTAATAACTTCCTTCTCTCTTTTTGCGTTCTAACAATTGTGATGCTTTTTCCTTTAAAGGCTTTTTTAACTATTTCTAGTTCTTCATCTTTTTCTATTTCTATAATCACCTTCGTTGACTCAATCTCCTTAACTATGTTTTTTATAATTTTCATTGTACAGAAATTTTCATTTTATTAAAGCGGTATTTGGGGTGGCACGGACAAACTCGTTTGTCCGTGTTTTCATGTAGGCAATGCCACCCTAGCCGGTGTAACTCATAAGTTACACGCTGCAAATTAAATTATCCTTTAACCTCTATTTTTGCCAAACTGCTTTTATACTCAAAATCTCTGATGGACAATTGTTGCCGGATGATTGATCTCAGTTGTTTTGCAGGATTCAGACAGTATTCAATAAAAATACTTTCCTAATAAGATATTTTCAAAAACTTCACGGGGTAATCCTTCCAGATTAATTGAGTATCGGATTTCAGAAACCCTGCTGTCCAACGGTTGTCTAAGGTAATCAGATGTCAGTTTTGGGAAATTTTCATTTACTGTGAAAAATTTACCATCATAAATATTGAATTTTGTTTTTCTGTATTTTTATTTTAAAATACCATTTCTTAAATTTATTCTAAGATGGTACTGCTCTGTCAAAGCTCTGATGTTATGGTACTTAATAACCAATAGGCTAAATTGTCAAAAACCCAATGTTTTTTAGATAATTAAAAGTTTCATCGTAAAATGCAGGGGAACGTGTTGGGTCCCCAACATCTCCTGGAGGAATCACAATAACCATGCCTTGTCGATCACGGGTTAGAAGAACTCGGTATGCATTCTTGAGATACTTCTTGCGTTCTTCCTTTCTGATGTGATGCCAGCAATTCCCACAAAAAGACCAATATTCCCAGCCATTCGAAGAGTATCTAAAATCAGCATCCCACGTAACACATACCCAGTCAAGTTCCAACCCTTGAATATGAAATTCCGTGGCAACGTCTTCAAGATAGTACGAGGAGCGAACATCTTCTTTGCTGTCGAGGAACCAATGGATTGGATCCATTGGCGATTTTACATCAATCGCATGTGGCTTCAGACGCTCTGCTTGCGAAGAAACCACAATACCATAGCGCTCTGAACCTCTTGCCTGACGCTTCAACCACTCCTTGGCTCTGCTAAGTTCTCGAGTAATGACAATCGGATATTTCGCTCTCAGTTTTTCCAGTGTATTGCGAGCTTCTTCGACATCAAGATCGAGCAACTGCTTGACCAAAAGCGAGACATCCTCGGCACGGAATGAGCGCAGTGATACCGCAAGGTGCAGTTCTTGTATATACTCGACATTCGCGCGAGATACCAATTTTTTCAATACCTCGCCTGCACCATACTCGCTATCCATGAGACGCGATGAGATGAATATATGCCAATTATGGAACAATCGGTTGAGCGACTCTATCCACTCGCCAATTCCCGCTTCACCCGTATTGATTTCTTGTCCACCACCGACAAGACACACGATTACTGCCCAATCAGTATGGCGGTCAAGACAGGAAATCAGAAACTCTGGCTCAGAATTGTTGAAGTTCGGAGTGTTCTTTTTCCGACGCATGAATGAAGAAGTTTGCGCCATATTCCACGCGCGCTGTGCCTCGTCAAATAAGGCAACATGCTCCTTGGGAGGATTCGTATCGCTAAGGCAGTCGTCACGGAAGTGGTGAACATTCTGGATAAACGCTTTGACTTCGCTTCGTGCCTCACCTATTTTGATTTTATACCCGCATTCACTTTTTCGTCTGACTTTATCCCTAGCTAACGCCTCACGTAAAATCGCGACAAGTGGACCATTTCCCGATAAAAAAACGCTGTAAAGATCGTCGTATCTATCCATGTGTTTCGTTGCGATATTGAGCCCAACCAGTGTTTTCCCAGCACCCGGAACACCTGTAACGAAACAGATTGACTTGTAGGATTTTTCCCTCGATAGACGGATAATTTCAGAAATCGCCTCGGATGTTTGGCTCAAATTGATTGCGTTTGCATCACTTCGAGAGATCTCAGCAACCGAATGGTTATTGTAAAGAGCCATTGCCGCTTCGATGATTGTCGGGGTGGGACAGTAACGTCCAGACTCCCACTGCTCTCGGTCAATATCGCAGCCTTCAACAAAATATAATACATTCTCTATCACTTTACTGAGTAGCTTGACATTTGTCCTGATTGGAAAAAGCATTTTGTCGTTTTGTGGTGTAACTGCAACGACTGGCTCTACGTTTTTCGCCTCTGTAGCAATGAGGATTGGAGCCATGTATTGCTCGTGGCTTGCGTCATGGAAGTTTTTCAAATCCAACGCATAATCGCATACCTGGTCAATCGCGTATGTCGAAAATTCCTTTTCACCAATCTTAAACTCAAGAACAAAGATAACCGGTCCTATAAGAAGTACAACATCAATGCGACGTCCCATGCGTGGGATGGAGTATTCAAAATAGACCGCCCCGTTATAATCTGAAAGAACTGTACGCAAAATTTTGATTTCCGCAAGCCATGCATCACGCTGAGTTTGCTCCAACTGAAAATCATTGCTCAGAACCAGCGTGGCAAGAATTTCTTCCGGTGTGGATTTCAGGAAAGTGGAGATCGTTTCAGAGTAGTATGCCCGCTTCATAATCGATGTATCTTCGGGGATAAATCCAACCCCCTTATATGAAACTCCATTGTCTTACGCACCGTCTCCTCCTGTTTTTTCAATAAAGATACTTAACCATGCCAGAAACAGCCATGGATAAATATGACTGTATTATATTTTGGGAAAACAAGGTCTGGTTTGCCAGGAAACGTTTTATCATGAAGTTTAAATCTGAAACCGTTTCCGGAAAGGAATTTCCTGACGATAATTTCCGGCTTTGTGTCTTTTCTCCGGATCATGGACATATTATAACTTCTGGTTTTTTTATTGTGGACATCTGCCATGAATTTTAGCTTTCCTGATAATCAGGTGTTTTCTTTCTCTCCGGCCTCTTTTGCAAGTTTTAAAGCCTCTTCGTAAATAATTTTGGAGATTCTAAAGTCATGTTTGAGCATTTCGTTCAGGAAGTACTTTATCTCTTGCACATATCCCATTTTCTTTGCTAATAAAAGTATCCCTATCACACCAGTAACCTTTATCTCCAATTCATGAGCAACCTTTCTGGCTGCAAGGTCATCGACAATTAACAAATCTGCATTTAATTCAAGACTTAAACTTATAGCTTCACTCTCACCCATACCAAGGGTCTTTTCTAATATTATTGGCGCAATAGGTTGGGTTATTTCAACAACTTCAATCCAATTGGGAATCTCTTTACCTTCGAATACTTCATTCTTTACCGCAGTGGGTATTACAATTTTTGTATAAAGTTTCTCAAGAATATCTAATTGGACAAGCCGTTCAAGAATTATTAAACAACTGGAATTTGAAACCACCTTCATATTATTTTTTTACAGCCTTGTATGCGTGGTTATAATCTTCTATAAGCTCTTCCTTGTCCATGTCAATAAAAGGTATGCCCATCCGTGAAGCAAACCGTACAAACTCAAATCGCTCCATATCGAGTAATTGTGCTGCCTTACCACTGGATATCTCTCCTAACCTATAAAGTTCAAGTATCAAGTATTCAAAAATCTTTGAGGGTATGTCTTGCCTTTTTTTTGCAACTATGGCTAATATTTCAGTAGGGATATCAATTGTTATTTTCTCTTTTTCCATATCAAACCTCCTCTTTTGCCTTATGATAGGCCTCCAAAATATTTATTTCATCTCCCTTTATTTATGTAATATGTTTTCAATACATTACCTGGATTTATCATTTATAGCAAAATTAAAATCCCTTCAAACACCCTTATTTATATCCCAGCTTATGCATCTTCTTTTTGTCCTTCCGCCATTTCTCCATAACCTTGACCCAGAGTTCGAGAAATACCTTCCTGCCAATTTGCTTCTCGATCTCTTCTCTGGCGATGACGCCAACCCGCTTGATAGCCTTGCCATTCTCGCCAATGATAATACCCTTTTGTGAGTCACGTTCCACATAGATAATGGCCTTGATGAAATCTTTGCCTGCTTCCCGTTCCTTAAACTCTTCGATTTCAACGGTTGTAGAATAAGGGATTTCTTCTCCGTAAAACTCAAAGACTTTCTCGCGAATGATTTCAGAGGCAAGGAATCTTTCGTTGTAATCGGTCATGTAATCCTCAGGATAGAAAGGCTCTCCCTCGGGTAAATATTTTACAATAAGATTGATCATTAAATCGAGATTGGTTCCCTTTAAGGCAGAAATCGGCACAATCTCGGCAAATTTGAACTGCTGGTCATACGCAGAAAGAATCGGTATCAGGCTGTCTTTTTCTATGAGATCTATTTTATTAATGGCTAAAATTACCGGAGTATTTACCTGAGATAATTTTTTAAGAATCTCTTTATCCCACTCGGTGGGCGGTTCAAATGGCTCTGCCATCATCAAGACCACGTCCGCATCTTCTATAGCGTCAAAGGCTTCTTTCACCATATATTTTTGCAACTCGTATCTTGGTTCCATAACGCCAGGGGTATCGTAAAATACAATCTGATATTCTTCCTTGGTCAATACACCCATGATTTTTTTTCGTGTCGTCTGGGGTTTGGGAGTAACGATGGATAGTTTGCACCCCAGAAAATCATTGATGAGGGTCGATTTTCCCACATTTGGTTTGCCTACAATGGCAACATAGCCAGACTTAAAGGTTTTTTTGTTCGATTCCATAAAATGTCTATACCAAAATTGCTTGCATACAAAGGTTAATTTCGATTATCATAATATTTTAACGGTTGGATGGTTATTGCAATACTTTACAGCATTTTAAACTTTAACGTGAACTGAATCAAGTGTTTTAGCGATTTCTGCAAAATACAATCAGATGCAGCTATTCTGTTAAGCAGTTTTTCATGAAAGTAATGAGAGTGTTTAAATGAAAACGCCGCACATCGAAAAAGAATATTTATCGACAGTTAAAGAGGCTGTAATAACTTTTTTAAAGGATGAGAAAGTAAAAATAATCCTTTTTGGTTCGCGCGCCAGAGGAAATAATCAACGATGCTCAGATGTGGATATTGGAATTATACCTGCCGGCAAGTTTCGTGAAGAAAAAATAACGCTCTTAAAGGAAAAGATAGAAAACATAAATATTCCGTATAAGGTTGAAATAGTAAACCTTTCAGAGGTTTCAGAAGAATTCAAAAGAGAAGCAATGAAGGACGCCGTTGTATGGAAAGATTAGCGCTTAAATACAAAGATGCCTTACAGGCTTTATCTACGTTAGAAGAAATTCTGAAACAGCCGTTCTCTATTATCGTACGAGACGCTGCCATCCAACGTTTTGAATACACATTCGAAGCCTTATGGAAATTCATAAAAGAGTATATGAAAGAAAGAGAAGGCATCATTTCAAATTCTCCAAAGTCCTGTTTCAGAGAATTGCTTTCATTGGGTTTTTTGACCGAAGAAGAAACTATAAACTTTCTGGAAATGACAGACCGAAGAAACGACACTTCTCATACTTATAAGGAAGAAGTTGCTCAAATTATTTATGGTAAAATACCGGGGTATTTTTCAGGAATGGAAAAATTATTACAAAAATTCCAGCAAAACCTAATTTAACTTTTTGACGAACACACATTAAAACCACGGAGATACATCAGTTGGAAGAAATAAAACAAAATTCATTATCTGCTTCCGTTCAGGAAGTTTTCGTTGAAACGAAACAACAAAAGACTAAAAAAACAAACAAAAAAACTTGGTTTGACTCTCAAAGAGTGCGATGGTCTGTACAAATAGCATTCTTTATTGTCGTGCTCGTCATTGGCTGGCAATTCTATACCTTTGTGAAATACTGCGAGGCAGGCGGAAAGGGGTTTTACATGCCGAGACCGCCAGGAGTCGAATCCTTCCTGCCCATCAGCGCACTCATGGGCACGAAATACTTTTTCGGCACGGGCAAGATTAATCCCATTCATCCTGCGGGTTTTGTTATCTTTGGGACGCTGCTCTTAACGGCATTATTCTTCAGGAGGGGTTTTTGCGGCTGGATATGCCCCATCGGTACCATTTCCGAATGGGAGTGGCGTGTTGGTGACTGGTTTCTGAAAAAACTCCCGCAGCGGGCAACCTACTGGATACGAACTGTTCCCACCAGGCTTACGGCAGGACTGAGCCTTATCTTCACACCGATTATTGGATTGCTTATTATAGAAGTTTTAACCATGGAATCGTTTAAATCTCCGGCCTTCAGGTATCTCACCCCTGCTTATATCCTTGCAATGGCGTTGCCCTTTGTTGTTCCCCGGAAAATCTGGTCTGACAGGGTTAACGATACGATTGCCCGCGCCTGGAAATATGCGATCTTGGCCTTTTTTATCCAGGTCATTATCATAAAAATGCCTGTTGTGCAGTTGGAGGTCTTGTACAACCGGGCGCCCTTTGTCCGTGTTGCAGACGTCAAGATGCTAAAATTTTTCCTGCACATGTCCGGAACTGCATTGTCTGTAATCCTGTCTATTTTCATTATTTCGATTGTCAATAAAAACTTTTGGTGTCGCTTTTTCTGCCCGTATGGTGCATTGCTTGGTATCATTGCTTATGCAAGTCCCATGAGGATTACGCGAGATACCGGGAAATGTATCGATTGCGGGAAATGCACGAGGGCATGTGCTATGCATATCCTCGTGGAAAAGAAGAAACACGTCCTGACCCACGAATGCGTGGCCTGCTACGACTGCGTCAATGCCTGTCCGGTTAATGGAGCATTGGATATGAAGCTGGTTGGTGACCGAAAGAAAATCCATTACGGGCTTTATGCGGCAATGCTTATAGGTCTTTATGTTGCCATCACAAATACGGCGCGCGCCACAGGTCACTGGTACACGAAGATATCAGATGCCGAATTTGTCCTGAGAATTTCTGAAATCAACCATCC
>VGXX01000048.1 GCA_016873155.1 Planctomycetota bacterium
GGATTTTCCCGATCATTTCATCTTTACTCTGGTCTTTTTTAACTGCCGTCTCAATAAATTGAACAAGATCGGATTCACTATCCACATCCTCCAGAATACGCACGTAGTTTTCCACAGCATAATCAAATGCCAAGACCCTCCGGTGGAGCAACCGACTCATAACCTTTATCTTTTTCGCCAGATGAAGTTCCTCTTCCCTGGATAACAGCGGCATCGTCGACATCTCTTTCAGGTAAATACGAACAGGGTCATAATCCTGATATTTTACTCTTTCTTCAACGACTTCCCGTTCAGCAATGTCTTCTTCGGTTATGTAATTTTCGTGATTTTCGTTTGTTAACTGATCAACTTTATAATCCATAGCTACTTCCCGATTAAGATTTAAAAGATGTAATATTTGTTTGATATAACAATTATTTATTATAAAATGTTTACACAAAACGGGTTATTTTAATAAATATATCGTATGTAGTCAATAGTAAATAAGTTGTAATGCGTCAATTTGTGTTAAAATTTCAATATTTATCATTATCCAGGATACTTTTTTTCTAAAAAACCAATACACTGTCCATGGGAAATACTCTTAGAAATAATTATGATGTTGTCATTATAGGCGCAGGTCCTTCGGGAGCAGCAGCAGCCAGAGGTCTGGTCAATGAAGGGTTAGAAGTCCTTGTATTGGAGAAAAAGAAACTCCCTCGATACAAGATGTGTTCCGGAATTATCTTCAGGAAATCGCAGGATATAACCGAACGACTTTGGGGGAAAATCCCGGAATCGGCTTATGTTACCCCGAAACTTTTAAAGGGAGTAAGACTCTGGTCTGACACTGAACATTTTTCAGATTGGCCATTCAATAAAGACAGCAACGGAGCGCCGAACGTATGGCGTTCTGAATTTGATTACTGGCTTATTAAAAATTCAGGTGCAGAAGTAAAGGATTGCTGTGTCTTAAAAGGATTTAAAGATTATGGCAACTACATAATGCTGGAATGTCATAATACCTGCAATAACGAAACGATACATATTACCTGCAAATATTTAATAAGCGCCGAAGGCAGCAGGTCGGTAATCAGGGAAAAACTCGATCCGGATTTTGAAAAAGGCATAAAATGGTTTGTGGCATATCAGAATTATTATGAAGGCGCTTCAGACCTGGACCCCTATTTTTATCACGGTTTTCTGGAGCCACAATATGGCGAGGTTTATGCATGGTTCAGCGTAAAGGACGGACTGCAAGTCTTTGGCACGGCGGCAAGAAAAGGCGTAAAGATACATCCTTATCTGAGCGAATATACCAAGATGCTCGAAAATAGATTCGGCTTACAACGCAAAAAGTTAGTAAGGAAAGCAGGCTGTTTGGGTAATGATATGTGTACGACCGGTAGATTCTATTTGGGAAAGGGAAACGTGCTTCTGGTTGGCGAAGCTGCTGGATTTCTCAATGCCTTTGGTGAGGGGATTTCGTGCGCATTATCAACGGGTTTATTCGCCGCAGAGTCAATAACGAAAGGCATCAGATCAGGAAACGATGCGCTTGCAATTTATTCCGAATTAACAAAACTGGAGAGGAGACAAACCAGGATGTCGTGGAAATTGGGGGCTAAAATAGCAGGCAGGGACCTCATGCCGATATAAAATCACCGGATTTTTATTCTGGCGTAGCCCTGATGCTCGCCATATTGGTCAGACCAGACGATGCCTATCTCCCAGACATCTCCCTTTTGCATGATTTTAAGCAAGGCGCCAAGTTCTTCAATGTCATTGATTCGATACTGGCCGACATATACGATGACGTGCCCCTCCTTGATGCCCACCTCGGCAGCCGGACTCTTTTTTTGTACCCCGGAAATCAATACGCCGCTCTTTACCCACCACAAATTTAACTGTTTTGCAAGCTGGGGTGTTAAATCCTGCACAAACAGCCCGAGCTTTTCCAGGGCAAGCTTTTCGACAGATTGAAGCGGCGCCTTTTCAATGGTAACATCTATCTTAAATTCCCTTCCACTGCGATTGACGATGATCGAAAGTTTATCTCCTGCATTTTTCTTCAGTATGTATTTTTCGAAATCGAGTATATCGCGAATCTCCTTGGAATCTATTTTCGTGATATAATCGCCGGTCTTGATCTGCGCTTTATAAGCGGGACTCTCTGGTTCAACCGATGAAACCATAATCCCCTTTGAAGGGTCAGCCTGCTCCTCGACCTGCGCGCCGAACCATATCCTGTTGAGTTCCCTAAAATTGAAGAGTTTTACAAGGGTTTGTCTTACCTTATCAACAGGAATGGCGAATCCGATCCCCTGCGCCTGATTCACGATTGCGGCATTAATGCCAATAAGCTCTCCGTCTATATTAATGAGAGGCCCTCCGCTGTTGCCCGGATTAATCAGTGCATCCGTCTGAATAAGACCATCATATTTAATATCTCCGTATTGACTATTAAACGTCATGGTGCGGTTCTTTGCGCTTAACACGCCGGTCGTAACGGAATTTTCCAGGCCAAATGGATTTCCCAATGCCACAACAGTTTCACCAATCATAAGATCCTTGGATGTGCCCATCTTAACGTAAGGAAGAGGTGTCGGTGAGTTAATTTTTAATACCGCAAGATCGCTAATAGGATCGGAACTAATCATGGTTGCCTCAAAATCCCTGCCATCCGACAATCTCACCTTGATTTTAGATGCGCGACTCACGACATGTTCGTTTGTGACGATGTAACCATCTTCATCAATGATAACGCCGGAACCTAACGGCCTTTCGACCATTTGCTTCTGACTCTGACCAAAAAAATCATTGAAAAACTGATCAAAGAGTTCACTCCTGGATCCAAAAAAAGGGTCTACATGTCGTTGAGTAATAAGCCTCTCCGTGCTTATATTGGCTACAGCAGGACCAACTTTCTCAATTGCTACAACAATGGGTGTCCTGCGGTTAGAATTGGCTTCAAGGGCAGATGTGGCATTATACGGTATGAGCAGAGTGCTAACAACAGAGGCAATGATTAGCAGTAAGGCATGAACTTTTTTCATAATTAAGTCACGTAAGCTTGCGCTTAAGAATTTCAAAACGACTCTGTAGCGGCAATTCATGAATTGCCGCTACATATTTATGCGTAGGAATTCAATCTGGTAGCGCAACCGTCTCGGTTGCACAAAAAATTGCCGGAGTTATCCCATGAAGAACACACCCCTTTCCCCTCTCGAGAAGGGAATAACAACCCCTTGAATCCCCCTTTACTAAGGAGGAATTAAAGTCCCCTCCCAGGAGGGTATTGAGGGGGTGGGTAAAATAAAACTTGTCCCCTTGTTATGTTTCTAGTGAAACCCACCATGCGGCGAGCTGCCGGGCGGTCTTCCATGTGGACTCGCACCCAACGGTTTTTCTTCAACAGGACTCTTTACTGCACCAACAGGCGCTTCGGGTACAGCAATTTCAGTAACAAGCGTGGTAAAGTCCTCTTCTTTTTTCATGAGTTTGGAAATCGATTCATTATCAACAACGTAGATATAATCTGAATCTTTGTTTTTTACATAATAACTGTGAGCATCTTTTTTCTTACCCACGTAAAGCACCACATCGCCGTTTTCCAAACTGGCAGTAATAGTGAATTGAGGTTTGTCCAAAGAAAATTGTGTAAGGTTAGTCGCCTTATATTGTTCAATATGGCTGCCTTTTAACTCATCGAGATTACGGATAAAGTAATCTACCTCTCTGCCTTGTGGTTCTTTTTCACAGTTTTTTATCTTCCATACATTGTTTACTTTATCTAACTGGATACTTCTGTCCGCATAGCCCAGAACGAGCTTTCGTACATCAGATCGTTCAAAATGAGCTATTCTGGTGGGCACCAGTTCCGCATCAAAGTTTCTAATTTTGGGCCAGGAAAGTTCAAATACAAGATCGCTATCACTCATCATGCAATAAGAATTTACTTTATCTCCTTCCATGGTCTTCTTGCCGACGAGCAAAGTCCTCGTTTCAACTGTTTTTCCCAAAGGCTCTTTTTCCTTCACGAGATGCTCCGGTTTTTCTTCTTTCTGCTTATCAGATTTTCCAGACGGTTGTTCTGCAACCTTCTCGTATGTCACAGAGACCTTGATCGTGGGATCGTCCAACCCAAAGGCTTTAAGGTCCTTTGGCGCCTTGGTAACGTAGTTTTCTGCCTTTAAAAAGGACATGTCCCATATAATCTGGTTAATCACATTCGCATCGGCTATCGTTTGGACAGGCTTTGAGAGTTCCCATTGAATTTGCCCTTCCTCATCTTTTTTATTGGTCACATCACAGACGAATGTGCGGTCTGGTTTTTCGATGACCAGTTTTTTTGCCAGGTCTCTATCAAAATCAAAGACCAGCCTGTCACGGAAAGTCAAAAGCACATTTTCTATTTTATCATAAAATTCAACCGTAGGAACGGTATATACAGGTTCTTCTCCCACACGTTTTACATAACACTTGGCGCCGCCAGGCAGCTTATTGCCGACATAAAACTTGGCCAATTCCTTGTCTTCTTCTTTTGTAACAGAAATCTCAAAGACAGGGTCTTTTAAACCATACGTGGACAAGTCGGTTGGCTTGTCCGAAACGAAATCCTCAATTTCAAGCACTTTGATTTTTTCAATGAAGTTCTTAACAGTATCCTGGTCTGCATAAATATTAATTGGTTTTGTAATCTTCCAATCCAGTTCTAAGGATTTTTCGATTGCAACTAAGTCCGTCGGTGTCTTGATTTCCAGCTTGTTTATACCATAGGTCCCAATAGCCTCAAATCTAACTACTTTCTTGTCCCTTAAATCGTTTGGTTTTTTACTCAGGTCTACAAGGATTGGATCTTTCAGGAAGAAGATTGTCGGTTCGTCGGTTCGCTTAACATAAACCTTATTATCTAAAGAATGACCAAAGATAACCGATTGACTAACGCCTTTTTCATTAATCGCAACGGTATAGCGTGGATTATCCAGACCATATTTAGCCAAATCCGTTGTGTCCGGGAGGAAGTCCGCGCTATCAATCTGCAGGTTCTTAAGTTTACCAATAATTTCCTTGATTTTTTCAAGATCTGCAAGGTCGTTAATGGGTTCAATAAGTCTCCAGAAAACGCCCTTTCTATTACAAACCACATTGTATTCTTTTGTTTTAATCTGCAGGCTGTCTACTGCTTCCTTGTCAAATGTAAATACCCATTTACTCCTCAAATCCAGGACGCCTTTATTGGCTTTACTATGAAGAGTCCCCGGCACAACAATAACCTCATCACTCGTATCGAGTTTAAGGTATACATTATCGCCTGCGGCAAGTTTTTGACCCACAAATACGGTGTATTTATCTCTCGGTCCGGTTACCTGTATTTTGTCAGTTTTCGCTGGAATATTCGTGAACATGGTAATAGAAGTTTTGGGCACATCCAGCCCGTAATCTTTAAGATCGAATGGTTTTTCTCCTTCTTTCTTAAAGGAACCCACCTTATTCATAAATTCGAATTCTGAGAGTATGCTGTTTACCTCGGAATTGTCTGCGCGCAGTCTCTGTGGTTCAACGATATACCAGTAGTCATCTCCACTTTTCTCCAAAACGATTTTTCCGCTTTCATTATTCAATTCGATCTTTTTGATCAGAGATGACTTGAAATCAGGTATTACTTTTTTTTGCAGTCTTTCCCATTCTTCATGCGGCAGCTGCTTTCTCTCGTAAAGGAAAACGTACGAAATACCAATAGCGGCTACAATTAAAAGGATTATGGTAGTTTTGAGTTTCATAGCTTAATTCTTTCCTCCAACGTAGAAATCATGAAATTGAAATGGCAGTAAACTTTCACCGTGTAATGTAACCAAATTTAACGACGCCTCTTCCACCAGATAAGACTGCCAATGACTATTGGTACCACAGGGATGCCGGCAATAGAAACCCAGAAGATAACCTTCATCTGGAGCGGGTTAATTGTTGCCTTGCGTAAATCAGGCGGCTTGGCAGAAATGCCCAATTGAGTTTCTTTTTTTGCCAGCCAATTAACGGAATTCCGGAACAAATCGGCATTTCCCGGATTTTCAATATACTCATTGGACGCAAAATCCACATCTCCGTACACAACTAACCGTGCGCCTTGTGGTTTAGCACCAGGATCGTTTGCCATGCCAGGATGTGACTGGGTGACAGCTTTGGGCAATTCTTTTACCTGCGAAGCCACGGCAAGAGAGACAGGGCCTTGCAAATCAACATCTACGTTAAGCTCAGGTTTTTTTTGCCGTAAATTTGCAACATCAGTTTCTCCCCATGACCCTTCAGGCGCGTTTATCAATGACGTAGCCTGATAAGGCATTTGATCGTTTGGAGGCGTAGAATTAACAGAACATGCGCCTAAAAGAATGGTATTATAGCTTTTTAGGCCATCGGTAATCTTAAATTCGGCATATTCGTCTTTACCTATATAGATTTCAGCTACAGTCTGAATACCAAAGAGAGGCATATTCACCTTGTTGTACACAACGACATCATCGCGCACCACGATACCGTATTCCGCCATAAGCGTCTTAAACCCCGTTGGAGCATTTGGAGTAACGGCAGGCTCAAGCATAAGCAATAGTTTACCCCTGTTTTCAAGATAGTTACGAATAATGTTTAATTCTTCCGTCAGGTATGCCTTCGTCGGTCCTGCGACAACCAATACATCACAGTCATCCGGAACTTTTTTGGTGTTTAAAATATCAAGCGGAGCTATGCGACAGTTATCCCGCTTAAGGGCATTGGCAATGCCAGAGATACCTCCGCGGTCGTAATCTTCAAACTGCCGTTCACCATGCCCCGTAACGAAGTAGACAGCCGTTTGTTTTTCCTGGGTGACGTTAAGAATCGCTTCTGTGAATGCTTCTTCACCTTTAAACTTGAATGGATACTGTTTTTCTATGACTTCATTCTGTTGGACGTGTTTGCTGTGTTCGCTGCATTCGAACACCACGGTGTTTAACTGAAGCGCATCAATCGCAAGGCGTTTAGCCAGCTCCTCAACCCTGGTGCGGTTTCTCAACGGATCAATGCTTTCCACCTTAATTTTGTCCGAATGATAGGAATATTCCTTCAGAATATCCACAATTTGTTCATAGAACATCTCGCCCGGATTAAACAAGGTGGTAATGACAACGGGTTTATCAAGATTCTTTAATATATTTTTGGTTTTTTGCGAAAGGGAGTATTTTCCCGTAACGGTAAGATCGAAACGCTCGTAATGCCGATTATTCAAAAACCCCACAATTGCAAAGATGCCGGCGGCAAAGATGGACATGACCGCAACATTCGTACCGACAAGCGCCTTTCTTTTCGAAGCCTCGGATGAGAACCATTTGTTCCTGATAGCCTTGGCTGCGGTAAATCCGATGATAATACCTCCGCCCACCCCAACCGGAACGAGAGAAGCCAGTCCCCATGCATTGAGGATTCTTGACACACCAAAACCAGCCACAACAGTAATAATACCGGCCAGGATAATATATCCGCCAAACTGATCGAGCCAATCGTTCTTCTTTTTATTGTTCAAAGTGTTCATCTCCATCTCCTGCTCTCAACGATACGCACAGCGACAAATATAAGTAAAGCAGTAAAACTGCTGTAGTAAACAACGTCTCTTGTATCTATTAACCCTTTTGTAAATGTATCCCAGTGGTCATAGGTGCCAATATAGCTCAGACAACTATAAAACCACCCCTCATTCCCGGTACTGGCCAAACCAATCACCAGCAGTATGAGGAGCGCAACGATGCCGATGACGGCAGCAACAATTTGATTTTTGGTAACGGCAGACACCAGCAACCCGATAGCCACGAAGAGTCCGCCCATGAGGATCAACCCAATGTAACTGGAAATAATAGCGCCATAATCGGGAGAACCAACCCATGCCAGGAATATGATATAAAAAGCCGTTGGGGCAATCATAATATTGTAAAGCGCCCAGGCGGATAAAAACTTTCCGAATACCACTGAAAAATCTGTCACAGGCGCCGTCATGAGAGGTTCGATAGTCCCTGTTTTATTTTCTTCGGCGAACAATCTCATGGTAATAACAGGTGTCAGAATGGAAAGGATAAATTGCGTATAAGCCAGACTGTATCGCAACGTCGCCTCTTGAGTCAATCCAAGCATGACAGAAAAAAAATAGCCGGAAAAGACCATAAATACCGCAATAACAACGTATGCGATTGGCGATAGGAAATAAGCGTTAATTTCCCTTTGGAATATCGTACCGGTGCTTGTCATTTATGTCATTACCTCCTGTTCTTGCGTGGTAATTTGATGGAATATTTCTTCTAAAGTAACGGCAATTTGCTTCATTTCCCGAATAACTCCGTTGTTTTTTACAATATTTGAAAAGATATCTTCTCTGATATCCATGCCTTTTTCCGCTTCTACTGCAAAATTGTTAACTTCTCCCTTATCGTGCCATACGACCTTTTTCACACCTTTTATACCGGACAAGGCATTCTTTATTTTTTCGCCATTACCACGCACCTCTAACACAATATTGCTTCCACTCTTGAGTTGGCTTTCCAAATTGGAGGGAGTATCCATGGCAACTATTTTACCTTTATTAATGATGATTACCCGGCCGCACAGCATTTCGACCTCTGGAAGGATGTGCGTAGACAGGAGGATCGTATGTTTTTCTCCAAGTTCCTTTATGAGTTGCCTGACCTGTCGTATCTGGTTGGGATCGAGTCCAATCGTTGGCTCATCGAGGATCAGTATTTTCGGATCGTGAACAAGGGTATCAGCTAAACCGACCCTCTGGCGATACCCTTTGGAAAGTGTACCAATGATTTGATTTTGCACTTCTTTAATTCTGCATTTTTCAATACATTCATTAATCTTTGATTTGCGTTCGCGATATGGCACCTTCTTCAATTTTGCACGGAATGTCAGATATTCTTTGACCCGCATTTCAGGGTACAATGGTACATTTTCCGGTAAATACCCTATTTGTTTCCGCACGCTAATTGAGTCACGAAAAACATCATAACCGGCAACTGTGGCTGTACCTGATGTGGCAGGCATATAACACGTAAGAATACGCATCGTGGTGGTTTTACCCGCTCCGTTAGGTCCCAAAAGGCCTAAAATTTCGCCCTGGTTGACCTCAAAAGAGATGTGATCCACAGCAAACACATCTGCATAACGTTTTGCCAACTGTTCGACTTTAATCATACGAGAAGATCCCCCTTATATTCTTGTAATACTTCTTTCATAAGCAAGTTTTTTATTCTCCCTTTACCTTATCTGACCTTGAGATAAGGATATTTTATTCTTAGCTATTGTCTGTTAGTTAAACAATGAATTAAAAATACAGAACTAAAATTCTGCGATTGTGATGTAATATTTTAGGTAGGTGAATGAGAGTGTAGTCTTACAGGATTTCTTGCCTAACTACAATACCACTGAATATTTAATATATCTATAAATTGCTCCCAAAAATTATAAATTGCAAAATAATACGTTATCAACGGTAAGCTCTATTTTCGACGCATTCTAAGAATGCTTTAATTTTTCGAACTCTGAATTTGACGGGGATGCTCGTTCCCGTCATTTAGCTTGATCTTCTTTTGCATTAACTCTAAAAAGGCAATCTGGACAGGATCATCAGTATTCGCCTCTACAAACAAAGGCGCCTTTTTAATAATTTGTCTCGCCCGACTTATGATCAATGACGTAAGCCGCAATGACCCGCCAACCTGTTTCGCAAGTTCATCTATATTTTTGTAATTCATAGTAACACCTACAATAAGAGATATGTTCCAAAATAAACACGATTCACAAAAAATTTTTCAGACCGATATATTATTTACAATAAACAAAGATAGATTAAAATTTTATATATTATATACAAATTCTTTTTTGTCAAGGAAAATTGAGCCTTTAAAAATTCCTTGAGAAATATGTTTTAACTATGATATTATAATCACTTTCTAGCTGGCCTTAATTAAAACATTTGCTTTTATAGAATTTAATCAAGGGGAAAATATGGCAAAGATATACGAAGATATCACGAAAACCATTGGTAATACACCACTCGTTAAATTAAACAACATCACAAAGGGATTAGAATCCACCGTGGTTGCAAAGATGGAATTTTTTAATCCTATGGCAAGTGTAAAGGACCGCATAGGAATTGCAATGATTGAAACTGCAGAAAAGGCGGGATTAATCAAGAAGGATACGATACTCATAGAACCAACATCCGGCAACACCGGCATTGCATTAGCCTTTGTGGCTGCTGCAAGAGGATATAAACTGATTTTAACGATGCCCGATACCATGAGTATAGAACGACGGGCGCTCCTGAAGGCATTTGGCGCAGAGATAGTATTAACACCCGGGGCTGAAGGAATGAAGGGCGCGGTGAATAAGGCGGAAGATTTGGTGAAAAATACTCCCAATTCGTTCATGCCTCAACAGTTTAAGAATCCGGCCAATCCTGAAATACACCGCAAGACAACAGCGGAAGAAGTATGGAACGACACCGATGGCAAGATTGACATCTTTGTGGGCGGCGTAGGCACTGGCGGCACCATTACCGGCGTTGGAGAGGTCATTAAGAAACGCAAACCTTCACTCAAGGTAGTGGCTGTTGAGCCTACCGACTCACCGGTGCTCTCTGGCGGCAAACCGGGACCCCACAAAATTCAGGGAATCGGCGCGGGATTCATTCCTGACATTCTCAACATGAAGGTGATCGACGAGATTATTACGGTAAAAAATGAGCAGGCATTTGCATTAGCCCGTCAATTAGCGCGCGAAGAAGGAATCCTGGTAGGCATTTCTTCCGGAGCCGCTGCGTATGCGGCGCTACAGGTAGCTGCAAGACCAGAGAATAAAGGGAAGCTGATCGTTGTCGTATTTCCGGATACAGGCGAAAGGTATCTATCCACGGTTTTGTTTAAGGAATTTTGATGTTTGAACGCATTAAGGAGGACGTTGATGCCGCCTTTCAAAATGACCCGGCCGCAAAGAGCAAACTGGAAGTAATTTTATGTTATCCGGGCGTGCACGCCCTGTTGCTGCACCGAATATCCCATTATCTTTGGAAAAAAGGATTGTTCTTATTAGCACGTTTAATCTCCCACGCCAATAGGTTCCTGACGGGTATTGAAATACACCCGGCCGCCGAGATAGGACGCGGTGTGTTCATTGACCACGGTATGGGAGTCGTCATAGGCGAAACAGCAGTAATTGGAGACGGATGTCTTATTTACAAGGGGGTTGTCCTGGGCGGCACAACTACGGAAAAAACGAAAAGGCATCCGACTTTGGGAAAGAAGATCATTGTAGGATCAAACGCCTGTATATTGGGCAATATAACTATTGGGGATCACGTACGTATCGGTTCAGGTTCTGTCGTGGTCAAAGACGTGCCTCCCCATGCAACCGTGGTCGGAGTACCCGGCAGGATTATCGAACAGAAAAAGAAAGAACATGACGTCATGCTGGATCACGGTCAATTGCCCGACCCTATTGCCGAGGCTCTTAAGGTTGTATTAAAAGAAAATCGCAAACTTAAGCAGCGTATTAAAAAACTGGAAGACAATTTAAATCTTTCGAGCGAAGAGGATGATTACGTTTCTGAGGCGGAATCGGAAGTAATGACCGTATTCATGAAAAATTACAAAGATGGGGACGGCATCTAGCGCGGTGGGTTTGGGCTTCGTCGTGAACTCAGCCGAACGGTTTGAAACGCCTCCCCTTGTCCCCCTCAGGAGGGGATAAAGGGGGAGGATTTAAGTAATAACGCCCTGTGCGAGCGATGGAGAAATCAACAATATAACCTGTCCTCGACCCAGATCGGGGAAACGTAGGGTTCGGGTTACAAACCCGAACCCGCAAGAAAGATTTTGCGTCTCATGTGTTATGTGATCCGCATAAATAAAATAAAAATCCTATACAATTTGTATTTTTAACATTTTTAAAAGGAGGAATAAAACCGTGGATTGGGGAATGAAGAACCGTTTGTCTCAACTCATTAAACCGAATGGTCGTTGTATGTTTATGCCTATAGATCATGGATACTTTCAAGGACCTACCTCAAAGCTGGAAAAACCAGGCGAAACGATCAAGCCGATTATCGATTACGCCGATGCGCTCTTTTGCACGCGTGGCGTACTGCGAGCATGCATAAATCCAGGAAATAGCAAACCGATCATCCTCAGGGTTTCCGGTGGTTCCAGCATGGTGGGAAAAGACCTGGCGAACGAAAGCATTACTACCTCTATGGAAGAAGTTATCCGGGTAAATGCATCCGCAGTAGGAATGTCTGTGTTCATAGGCAGTGATTATGAACACCAGACACTGTCAAACCTTGGAAAGCTGGTTGATGAAGCAGAAAGGTATGGCATCCCTGTAATGGCCGTTACGGCTGTGGGGAGGGAACTGGAAAAGCGGGACGCCCGCTACCTCGGCCTCTGCTGCCGTATTGCAGCCGAATTGGGCGCCAAAGTAGTAAAGACATACTGGTGCGAAAATTTTGACAAGGTCACAAATGGATGCCCCGTGCCGGTGGTCATGGCAGGCGGTCCAAAGACAAATTCAGACGTCGAGGTATTTGAATTTGTTCATGACGGAATGCAAAAGGGCGCTATAGGCGTGAACCTTGGAAGGAATATCTGGCAGAACGAACATCCTGTAGCCATGATCAAGGGGCTGCGCGCCATCATCCATGAAAATGCAACGGTAAAGCAGGCAAGTGAAATATATAATTCGGAGAAAAGTAAAAAATCAAAATAACCTGTAAACTTGAAGCTTTGAGATTTAATGTAAGGGCAGGTTTCAAACCTGCCCCTTGAACTTACAACCACCCCTCTATCCCCTCCTTCGCAAGGAGGGGATCAAGGGGAGGTCTTCCATAGACTATTTACCATACCATAATTGGTTATGGACACGAAAACCGTATAAATAAAATGAAATTTCCCTATACAATTAAATTAGTTTTTTAGAAGTGAGAATACCATGCGCGTGGCAATGTATTACAATAACAGGGACGTACGAATCGAAGAGATGCAAACCCCTCACGTTGGTCCGGGTGAGTTATTGGTAAAGGTAATGGCAAGCGGTATCTGCGGAAGTGACGTCATGGAATGGTACCGCATCAAAAAGGCGCCGCTCGTGCTCGGACATGAAATCGCGGGAGAAATAGTTTCGGTAGGCGAAGGAGTCAAGCGGTTTAAGGCAGGCGACAGGGTGACCGTGGCTCACCACGTCCCCTGCAACACCTGCCACTACTGCCTGAATGGCCATTATTCAGTATGCGAAACCCTGCGGACTACGAATTTCTCTCCCGGCGGTTTTTCAGAATACACCCGCATCCCTCAAATCAACGTTGACCGGGGCACGTTTATCCTGCCCGAAGAAGTCTCATATGAAGAGGGCACTTTTGCTGAACCACTGGCCTGTACATTGCTTGGACAGAGGAAGGCGGGCATGCAACCGGGACATAGCGTTCTTGTTATTGGCAGCGGTATTTCCGGATTACTCCATATCCAGCTTGCCCGCGCACTGGGCGCAGGAAGCATATTTGCAATAGATATCAGCGAATACCGCTTGAAGATAGCAAGGCAGGCAGGGGCAGATTTTGCGATACATGCCAAAGAGAACGTGCCCGATTGTCTGCGCAAAAACAACAACGGACGGCTGGCTGATATTGTAATTGTTTGTACAGGGGCGACGCCTGCCGTCCAGCAGGCGTTTAACACCGTTGATCGGGGGGGAACGATTCTCTTCTTTGCCCCCACAGAACCAAACGTCGCAACTCCAATGAACCTCTGGGACCTCTGGCGCAACTGCAACTCTGTCATTATGTCGTATGCCGGCCCGCCTGACGACACTGCAAGGTCTATAGAACTGATACGTGCAGGCAGGGTAAAGGTAAAGGAATTGATAACGCACAGATTAGGTCTTGCCGAAACGGCGCTGGGTTTCAAAATGGTTGCCGAGGCAAAGGAATCTATCAAGGTCATCATCGAGCCCAATAAATAATGACTAACGAGGCAAAGCCTCAGGCCGAAACTTGTCCTCGTGCAAACGGGGAAGCGATTTTGGAACCACAGATTACACATAAAAACTTGCCCATTTGTGAAAATAAATCGCAGACCGCCCCCCCTGACATCCTTTTAGGCTGGGCCTTCCTCGTATATCCAGTATTCCTTTGGCTCTTCAAAAGGATTGTTCAGTATGGGTTTGTCAACTGCAAGTGTCATAAGCGATTATTTAAATTATGGCAAGAATATCTTTTGTAAAACTATCCTAACGTTTTTAATTTCATTGGAATCTAAAGTTCCCAATCGTTTTATGATGTATTTCTTTTCTAAAGTTGCTTGCTTTCCGAGCCTGATATATGATTCTGCAATAAGACCGCATGCTTTCCAGTTAACAATCTTATAGTCTGCTTCAGTAACGTATTCCTGCGCGGTTGTCCTTGCAACAAGGACATCCTCGTCGCCTGAGTCATAAAGTACAATTGCAGGTCTTTTTGAAATGTTTTGCAAATCAGTATGGGGAAAACCAATGAGTATAATATCTCCGAATTCATAAGCTATCATAAATAGCGTCTTTCTCTGAATAGCCGTTCATAAACTGAGATACAGTAAACTTGTTCCAAACAGAATTTTCGTCATCAAGCAAAAGCATAATACGGACTTTTGAGTCAGGTTTTAATTTATCTTTCAAATTTTCCGGAATAGATAAGTGTCCATCTGACAAAACATCCGCATAATATTCGTAAGCCTTCACGCGTCACCTCCTTTATTCTATCACTGTACAAAAGGTCTCAATTTTAACTGATTATTATCGGTATTTTCAAAAATTCTAAATCGAAAACTACAATGGAGTTCTTCCGGTCAGGGCATAAATCTTTTCTGCAAGTTCGATGGCGGATTTCCATACAGGCAAATCCTCAAACCGCTCATAGGCCATACCGATTCTCCGTTTCAATTTGAAATCTCAAATCTCTTTATCTCTCCCCTTATCCTGTATTTTGCCTCAATATCCGAGCAGTAATTTCAGAATTGGTTATCAACGGCAAGTAACATAATTATCTCAATTTATAACGAAATGCCAGCAATCTATCCATTGCAAATCTTAAGAAGTTATAGCCAGCTTCTCTCAAAGATTGGGACTGTGCATCGGGGACTGCAACGGAATCGTCAAAATAAAAAGTGTCATATTCGTCAATTCCCTTCTCGTATAGAAGTGCCAATTCGCCATAATCTGAGCCAGACCAGTTGAATATGTCGTCTAATGCCACCACTGCATTTTGCCTATTCTCATTTCTCAAATCTTCCAGTAGGTATGACAAAAACAGTTTGCCTAATTCTTCAGTTTGCTTCTTTGTCATTGAAAAATCATCGTCCTTAATCCCTGAAATTGAAATAAAAGCAGATTGAAGTTTGTTTTTAGTTTTAGCAGCAAGTATCTTCTTAGCTTCTTTAAATCTAATTTCGTTTGAGATTAATTCTTCGTGAATGTCATCTCTAAGAGATGATGTCCTCAGGTTTAAAAATGCCTCTAGACATCGGGAAAATATTTTCCTTGCTAGTGCTAGATGATGCCGATGACCTTTAGTTCCTCTACTATGCTTGAACCAGAAAGGAGACAATTCAATATCGCCATGCACTATATCATTTCGCAGTTTGTAAAACTTGTTTGTCCAGTCCGTTAGTTCTGGAGATTCTCCAAGAAACTGTATAAGGACGCTTTTAACTTGAGCTTTATTGTTTCGTTCATCTTCCACTTTGAATAAAGCTTCAAAAGCAGTCACGAGGTGGACCACTGCATCAGCATAATCCAGTTCATATGTAGTGGCAAAAGACCGATTGAACCATTCCATTGCTTTTAACAATCGTTTTGCCTCTTTTTCTTTAAGATGGTTTGAATAAAAGTTCTGCCAATATTTGTTATCGTCTAAAGTTAAAGGACGAATATTATAGTAAAAGAAAACCGGATTTTTTATATCGTCTTTCGTTGTTCTAAATATCCTGGGGTATTCTCCATTTAATACACCCTCATAGTAGCTAAAGTTGGATGCAATATCCAAATTTGATTTACTTAATGGGAATATGAAATAATCAAAATTACTGAATCTTGCATTATTGTGTGGGTCTGATAATTGACTGTATCGAATTATAGTCGCAAATTTATTCAGAGAGCTTTTAAGAGTGTCCTGCAATTTCTTGTTGGAAGGATACACGACACAATAACTCCATTTATTAATTGGACTTCCATTTATCCTAAAAAAGCTTGCAATTTTAAAGAGTTGATGCTTAATCGTTTGTTCCTCTTTGTCAATTAGGTTTTTATCGGATGGTTTGATGACTACCTTATCAAAACTGGTTTCTTTAGCAATAAAAAGATACGGGAAGATTATGATCGTTGGTTGTCTAGTATGCTTCTTTGTTTTTTTTGGGACCATCTCTATACTACCTCCCTCACCACCATCACCTCATTCCCTCTGTGGTCAATGACTTTTACGGCGATGCGTTTTTCTGTGCCTGATTTAAAAGGAAAGGAGCGAGTGTTGGTGAGAAACGCAAGATGTGAGTCGTTTTCGTATTTCTTTAGCTTAGGCTTTGACACGTCATACGAGGCGAGTCCTATAGGAACGGCATTTTTCCGGGCATCGTCATGTTTGGAAACCTCGACCTCATCCTTCTTATTACCTGATTTCCTTGCCAAACATATCCCTCCTTCAATTTGTTCTAAACTTAACGAGAGATAAAATCTGCAAAACTATAACAAAATCAGCTTCATTTTATGGAAAACCGAATGTTTAATCAATCTTTTAATTTGAAATATCATTGACTGCACGGTAAGATTATTACCATTGTTTTCACGTTTTAATTATCAAGTTTTCCTTTAATTTTTATAATAATTAGCACGAAAATACCCTGACCCTTTCCCACAAGGGGCAAGGGAACTTTCCCTCCCTTGACGGGAGGGAGCAAGAAAGGGCGATATATTTTTATGCTCTTTTGTGAGCAATTATGGCACATGAATGTTTTCTATGAATAATTCATCTTCGAACAATCTAGTAAGTCATGTAAAAAACTACATGCAAAGTAAAGAAAAGGAGATTGTTGATCTTACCTGCAAATTAATCAACGCAAAGACCGAGAACCCTCCCGGCGACGAAATCCTTGCTGTGCGCATCGTAGAGGATTTTTTTCAATCTCTACAGATTCCCTACAAAATTTTTGAAAAGACAAAGAATAGGGCAAATATCGTTGGCTCCATTGGCAACGGTTTACCTTCCTTGCTGGTTGCATGTCATTTAGATGTCGTACCGGCAGGAGACGACTGGAAACGAAATCCCTTTGAAGCATGGATAGAAAATGGACGCATCTACGGCAGGGGATCTTCTGACAACAAAGGACAGATGGCCTCCATGATGGCTGTCGCAAGATTTCTCAAGGAAAATGAATCAAAATTAAAAGGCCAATTTATATTAGCGGGTGTTGCCGATGAGGAACGCGGCTCTGCGCTGGGTTTGGAATATCTGCTCAACGAATGCGGGATTAAAGCGGATTTTGCCATCATTCCCGATGTTGCGCATAATATGCAACTGATTGACGTAACGGAAAAGGGCACGCTGTTTTTAGAAATTACCTCACACGGTAAACAGGCTCACGGTTCAAGGCCGGAAATGGGCATAAATGCCATATGGAATATGATCCCCCTTCTGGAACGCATAAAACAACTAAAATTCAGGGAGGTATCTCACCCTCTCCATACCCCGCCTACGTTGAATCTTGGTTCAATCCACAGCGGGACATCACCCAATATCGTGCCCGCCGTCTGCAAGGCACAACTGGACATTCGTTATTTGCCGGATGACTTAGGCGACAATATCATCAACGATATAAAAAATATCATCCGGGAAGTTGAAGCGGAATGTCCTCCAGCGCGATTTGACTTAAAAATTATTTCCAATCAGATGCCTACGGTTGTCCCCATCAACAATCCATTGGTTGAGTTGATTTCAAAACATACTTTATCTATATTTGGAACCAGGCCACAACCAAAGGGGATGTCTGGCGCAACGGTAACAAAGCAGCTTATCCAAAAAGGTATAACCGCCGTTGGGTTCGGCCCCGGCGATGAAACTGAGGCCCACGCCACAAACGAATCTATTAGTATTAAGGAATTGGTTGACTTTGCAAAAATTATGACCTTAATTGCCCTTGATATATTATCGTAACTATTTTAATTTTATGAAATATTCACGACAACCACTCTTCACAATAAGGCATGGGAATTTATCACCCT
>VGXX01000049.1 GCA_016873155.1 Planctomycetota bacterium
GTTGAGCGCATCTACCGGGGTATCAGCCAAATAAATGAAGAACCCGTTATTTTCAAATGGCGTTATAAAATGGATGAAATCGCAGCCACTTGATTTATGCCATGTTATTTACGGAACGTACTACTAGATTGTATATTTGATAATGTTGAATGATGTACAGTATTTAATCGCCCCGCATCAAAGCCACTAACTTTGTGTGGGGCATTTTTATTTATAGTCCTCATACAAACCCTCTCTTCCCTCCAACATAACCTTACATCTCCTTTTCCTTAACCCTAAAAATTATAAAACACCAACACCTCTATCTAACTTACTCTTCAACCAATTTCCACCTTCATTACCAAGATTATACCAAGCAGTTTCACCTAACAAAGCAGTAACGAGCAACTTATCGTTCCAATCGATATACTGCCTGAGATAATCGCGAATCCCCACGCCTTCATGGTTTGTATCAACTAGCCACGTTGAATCAAGACAGTGAAAATATGAACCTAATTTCTTTATGGCATCAAAAAGCTTATTATAATCCTTACCCGGCGTCATAAGATCATATGTAATTAAATAGATAGACATAAATTCACTCCTAAAAATACCTTCGAAATAAAATAAAATGCCACATACACATCTCAACATCACTACATCTTTACATATCCAAACATCACCTCCTTCACACAACATACAAATAATATAATCTATCCCACGAGTTATCTTAACGTGATATTAAATTAACAATGCACATCAAAATTCTTATAGGCATATAATTTGGTACAGGACAACAGAGAAACATCATATAATGTTACCCAGTCGAAATAAGTACCATCAAATCCCAAATTCAAACACATTCAAAAAAAAGGGGCAGCACCAGCCTTTAGCCGATGTTGCCCCTTTTCAAGCGAATATTAAATAAATATAACATCCTGATCACTTTACTTCATTAAACCTTTCTCCTCCTCTTGTACTGATAAATAACATATTTCTCATTTAAATGCAACATAAAAATATCACTTATTGTATACTTTGTACCAAAACTAACAAAATATAGTATACTTTCTGCAAACCTGAAATTCTTGACCTAAATTATAATATCCTATTATCAATATAGAATCATTTAAAATTTATAAGGAGTTTTTAGAATTGATTACATAACCTTTAGCCATTACAATAGTACACATAATCGACCTGATATTTGGGGTGCTTAGAAAAGACATCGGTATTTTTATTGCTTCTTTGTAAACAATTTTTGAAGGGATTAAATGTGAAAAAGTTACTTATAGAATATTCTGAGTCTATACCAGCCATACTCAATTTGAGCCCTGATAATTTTGAGCAAGAGGCAAAGATAGCGCTAGCAGTGAAACTTTATGAAATGGGTCGTTTAACCTCAGGACAGGCCGCATCACTTGCCTGTATCTCTCGTGTGGCCTTCTTATTAAGCTGTAAACGCTATGGTTCTGCAAGCGTGGAATGGGATCAGGAAGAACTGGAAGCAGAGTTCTCAGAGGCTAGACGATGAATGGTTCGCTGATATCTAATACGGGTCCCATTATCGCCATTATGCTTATTGAACAGTTAGACATTCTCCGAAATCTTTTTCAAAAAGTATTCGTTCCGGAAACTGTGCACAAAGAACTGCTTCTGGGAGAGAATACAGGTATTGGACTCGCATCATACAAACAGGCATCTTGGATTCAAGTTACGTCTCTCCAGAACGCACTTGACCCCCTGATTAAAACCGTTTTGGATATTGGAGAAGCATCAGTAATTCAACTTGCCCGTGAAATCAAAGCGGATTATGTTCTTATTGACGAACGTAAGGCACGGAAAGTAGCTCGTAATATTTACGGATTACGAGTTATTGGAACTGCTCGTATTCTTATCGAAGCTAAAAAGAAAGAAATGATCGACAATGTTGGTGGTGCACTAAAGAAAATACGTGACGGTGGATACTGGATTCATGATGATATTATGCACTTTGCTATGAAAGAAGCCGGAGAATTATAATTGTATACAATAAACAATACTCTCAAATAAAACGTCTATTTGATTAATAACTAAAAAATAGTATATTGTTAGCATCAAATTTTATGCAATCGTTATCAGTAGTCAATGATCAGTAAATACCAGATCCCCGGTTCTTGACCTCCGTTAACTATTACAATTTACCAAGGCATGATAAAAAAATAATTCTCATAGCTGATTCAATCTTGCAGATTGAACCGGCTACTTTGCACCGGGCTGTGGATTTTAAACAAGTACCAGCCATGCAAATGCCAAATGTTTAGGTTCAATCGAGGACGAGTGAACCAGCGAAAGATTGTCTCGCTGTCGCTCACAATGACAAATAATATTTATGACAAATAAAACAAGTGTCTCTGTCATCCGCTGTGAAAGCTACGATAGGGATAAAGTCATTACAGCTATCGGCCAAACCTTTGACTTTTTTGGTGGTATTCACAGTATCATAAAAAAGGGAACAAAGGTGCTTTTGAAGCCGAACTTTATCAGGGAAAGCGCGCCGGAAGACTGCACCATTACCCATCCGATAGTTATTGAGGCAGTTGCCAAAAAGGCGCTGGAAATGGGCGCAACACCGATTATTGGCGACAGCCCCGCCTTTGGCGCTATATCGAAGATTGCCGGGCGTGCAGGTCTTGACCGTTTTGCCGAAGAGCATGGTATCGAGATCATAGAACTTGATTCACCACGCCGCGTGAAAACAAAGTGTGGTGCAAAACCATTTACCCTCACGGTCTCCGGCAGGGCGCTGGATGTTGACGCCATCATAAACATCCCGAAACTTAAGGCTCACGGACAACTGTTATATACCGCCGGGGTAAAAAATATGTATGGATGCGTCAGTGGCAAGAGGAAGGCATGGCGGCATTTTCAATCAAGAGACGATATTGAATGGTATGCAGAGATGCTGCTTGCCAATTATCATGCCGTGAAACCCGCGTTTACCATTGTGGATGCCGTTATGGCTATGGAAAAACACGGACCCTCAGGGGGAATACCGAAACAGGTTTCCTTAATTTTTGGAGGCATTGATTGTATAGCTATTGACCGGGTCATAGCGGAGGTTATTAACGCACAACCTTCCCAGTCGCCTCTTTTGAAAATAGCTAAGGCCCATAACATAGGAGAGCAAAATTTGAATAATATAACAATCCTGGGAGAATCTTTATCTTCCGCAAAAATACCAGATTTTATCCTTCCTAAGCCAGTTCCCATAGGATTTACAACCTTCAGGGTTATGAAGAGCCTTGCCAAACATCTCTGGTTGAAGAACTTTGGCAAGGCGGTTTTATTTCTTTTGACACTTTCCCTTTTATTACCAATGAATGCCTTTTCAGATTCGGAACCAAACAGATTAACAAATTTTCCATCACAGGTAGCCATTGACGATATTATCCATGTCCCGACAGGCCAAAAGGTACAGTTCTCCGACCTGACTCATTTTTTTAATTGTGCCAGCGTCCTCTATGTCGGCGAAACCCACGCCAATAAGGCAGCCCACCAGGTACAGCTAAAGATACTCAAGGCATATCATGAGAAATTTGGGAACAACGTTGCCATTGGCATGGAGATGTTTACAAGGCCCTATCAACCTTTTTTGGACCAGTGGATTGCCAGTGAAATCGACGAGAGTAAATTCCTGGAAGAGACACGCTGGGATGCAGAATGGGGATATGATTATTACCTGTATAAAGACATCCTTGATTTTGCACGTGAAAAGAAAATCCCGGTGATCGCCTTGAACGCCCCAAAGGCAGTGGTAAAAATGGTAAGTAAAAACGGACTGAAGGGCTTAAGCGAGGAAGAGAAAAAACAATTGCCCGAAATTGATACGAGCGATAATTTTCACCGGGCTTACCTCGAAAGGGCTATTCGGGAGCACATGATAGACCGCACAGCCGATCTGGAAAAATATAATGACGTCCAGAATTTATGGGAAGAGTACATGGCCCAAACGATTGCAGACTACCTGTCATCATGGGAAGGCAAAGACAAGAAGTTTCTGGCCTTTGCCGGAAATGGCCATATAATTTATGATTTCGGAATTCCCAAAAAGGTGTTTCGACGCTCGCATTTACCCTATTACACAATTTATCCAGCCGAATTTGGAAGCAAACCGCAGCCAGAACACGACCTTTTTTTAACGGAGATTCCTTTAGAACCGGCTGATTTTGTGTGGGTTATCTCTCCTTTGGTAGAACAAAAAAGGATATATTTGGGTGTCCAACTGAAAAAAACACCCGATAACAAACTGGTCATACAGGAAATAACCCCAAAAAGCCCTGCCGAAAAGGCGGGTTTTATGGTAGGCGACAGTATTACGTCGATTGATGGAACCGCCGTAAAAGGCGTCCCGGACCTGGTTCATTACCTCCAGACAAAGAAGTTTGGAGATACCTGTATTGTGGAGGTCGAACGTGATGGCACGAAGATTTCTTTTTCGGTAACACTATTTCAAATGGAAGAGGAGTAATAATCTACCACTGTTTTACCCACCCCTGAATCCCATACCTGGAGGGGATTCAGGGATGGGTACCTACTATGCTGGTTCAGGCTTGCAGCCTGAACCGAAATGTTTCGGTTCAATCGAGGACGATTGAACCAGCAAAGGCGGCTAAAGCCAAATTCAGATAAGACAGTCGCTAACCCCAGCCTTAAGGCTGGGGTTAGTGAGTACTCATTATACCTGGGCTTTAGCCCTGATGGCACAAGTAACATGAAGTTGTTTACATTATTTATTGTCAATCACTTGGAGGCTTTGTGGTGAACTAATTAAAACTATGCAGACAATACTATCGACGCAATATAATCCTAAAGAAATAGAAGATAAATGGTATCGCTTCTGGGAAGAAAAAGGGGTTTTCCACAGTATACCGGATTCCTCCAGGAAACCTTATGCCATTGTCATCCCGCCCCCGAACGTAACAGGGGTGCTTCATATGGGACATGCCCTGAATAATATTATCCAGGATATTGTAATCCGATGGAGACGGATGCAGGGATACAATGCCCTCTGGATACCCGGCACAGACCATGCAGGCATTGCTACCCAGAATGTGGTCGAACGAGAACTGGCCGTAAAACATATCAAACGTGAACAATTGGGGCGCGAACGCTTTGTTGAAGAGGTCTGGAAATGGAAGAACCAGTACGGCTCGACCATTATCAATCAGTTGAAAAAACTGGGGAGTTCCTGCGACTGGGCGCGGGAACGCTTCACCATGGATGAAGGTCTTTCAGCAGCAGTGAAAGAGACTTTTGTCCGTCTCTTTGAAAGGGGTTTAATATACAAGGGCAAATACATGATCAACTGGTGTCCACGATGCTGCACCGCCCTTGCCGATGACGAGGTTGAGCATGAAGAACACGAGGGACACCTCTGGCACATAAAATACCCATTCAGAGACGCCCCGCATCTCTATATTGTGGTAGCCACAACCAGGCCTGAAACTATGCTGGGCGACGTAGCTGTAGCCGTTAATCCGAAGGATGAACGTTATAAGGACATGATAGGCGAGATACTCACGCTCCCCATCGTTGGACGGGAAATGCCAATAATTACCGATGATTTTGTTGATTCATTCTTTGGGACAGGAGTTGTCAAGGTTACTCCCGCTCACGACCCCAACGACTTCGAAATGGGCAAACGCCACAACTTAACCCCGATCGTCGTTATGCAGGAAAATGGGGTTATGAATGAACATGCCGGAGAATATGAGGGACTGGACCGATTTGAATGCAGAAACGCCCTTGTAGAAGAGCTGAAATTAAAAAAATATATCGAAATGGTCACTCCTCACAAACATTCTGTCGGGCATTGCTACCGATGCCATACCGTTATTGAGCCGTATATTTCAGACCAGTGGTTTGTAAAGATGCGCCCCCTTGCAGATGCCGCCATCCAAGCTTCCAGAAATAAATCGTTAACCTTCTTTCCGGAACGCTGGGAAAAAATCTATTTAAGCTGGCTGGAAAACGTGCGTGACTGGTGCATTTCACGGCAGATATGGTGGGGACATCGTATTCCCGCATGGTATTGCCAGGAATGCAGGGCGATTACCGTATCAAGCAGCGCACCCGGGAAGTGCTCAAAATGCAACAGTACGACTCTAAAACAGGACGAGGACGTGCTGGACACCTGGTTCAGTTCCGCACTGTGGCCATTTTCTACGATGGGCTGGCCGAAAGAGACATCTGAATTAAAATACTATTATCCAACGTCTGCCCTTGTTACCGACCGGGGAATCATCTATTTCTGGGTAGCGCGAATGGTTATGATGGGGCTTGAGATCATGAGAGACGTCCCCTTCTCTAACGTTTATATCCACGGCACCATCCTTGACGAGATTGGCAGAAAAATGAGCAAGTCGCTGGGTAACGGCATTGACCCACTTGTCATGATTGACCAGTATGGCGCTGATGCCGTGCGATTTTCGATTACCGTACTCACCACAGAAGGCCAGGATTTAAAACTATCTGAAAGTAAATTCGAGATGGGACGCAATTTCACCAACAAACTATGGAATGCGGCACGGTTTATCATGATGAATTTGAAGGATGAGCATCCGAAAGAAATTAAACTTGAATCTGCGGACTACCAATTTGAAGACAGATGGATTCTCAGCCGTTTAAACCTAACCATAATGGTGTGTACCGCATCTCTGGAACAATTCAAATTTAATGAAGCAGCCATGCATGTCTATGATTTTACCTGGCATTCTTTCTGCGATTGGTATCTGGAAATCGTGAAGGCGCGTTTATACGAACCTGTAAGTTCCCGGGATAAAAAAGTAGCGCAGACAGTCCTTGCACAGGTTTTTGATCAAATATTACACCTCTTGCATCCTTTTGTGCCTTTTATTACAGAGGAATTGTGGCATAATCTAAAAAGGATTGTTCTTGAAAACAAAATCGACATCCGGAAGGACATGAGCTGCAAGAGTCTTGCCCGGAGTGTCTGGCCAACGACAGACAAGCGATATGAAGACCGAATCGCAGAAGAGACTATGACAATCCTGCAAAATGTTATTCGTGCTATTCGGAATATACGCAGTAAGATGAATATCAAAGAAAAGCAAAAGTTGGACGCACTCATCTCCATTTCGGCAGACGGTGAATATAATTTACAGGAACATTCAGGTATGCTCAAGCGTATGGCTAACCTCGAACGTTTGGAAATTGGCAAAAATCTTGCAAAGCCCGATAATGCAGCCGCTGAAGTTATTGGGCAGACAGACCTCTCAAGTGGGCGTGATCTATCAGATGGGTTGAGTTTGAATATAGGGCAGATAGAAGTATTTGTGCCTCTTGAGGGTATTATTGATCCTGTAGCGGAAAAGGAGCGCCAGTTGAAACACCTGAACCAGCTTGAAAATCATTTGGCGGTGGTAAAACGGAAGCTGGAAAACAAAGATTTTGCTGCACGGGCGCCTGCCCATGTAGTAACAATGGAACAAAACCGTGAAAAAGAATTGTTAGAACAGATACAAAAAATAAAACTCATTTTAAACGATCTTGGATAAGGAACTATGAAAAAAATATACTGGATTTCTCTCATTTGTGTAATCGTGTTATGTCTCCCTTTGATTTCGATCCTCCATGCCGGGGAATCAGCATCAAAGGCAATGACTAAAAAATGTCCCACCTGTAACAAGATATATTCAGAAGATACGAAATTCTGCGGCGAAGATGGAACTCAGTTGGCGGAAAGCCCTGTGAAAATGATATGTCCTGACTGTAAAAAAGAAGGCGCTCAGGGGGAAAAATTCTGTAAAGAGCACGGGAAAAAACTTGTTCCGCTTACAGAAACACCTCCCGCCCTGGAAGCAGACGCTACAAAACAAAAAGTGGAACTCGCCAGAAAATATTACCAGGAAGGTTGTAATTACTGCGACGCTGAGTCATACGACCTGGCATTGGAATCTTACAAGAAAGCGGAAAAGGCATTCCCTGACTTCCCTGAGCTCCATTACAACATGGGATGGCTATACGGTAAGCTGGGAGACGCCCAGCAGGCCATCAATCATTTACAAAGATATATCGTCCTGTCCCCAAACGCCAAAGATATCACCGAGGTGCAGAGTTACGTTGTCGTCCTAAAACAGGCGCTGGAAAAGCAGCAAACCGTTCATAATACATTCAAAAGCCGTGATGAAATTATGAAGAAGGCAGTTCTTGGGCAAAAACAAAAATACGGAAGCGTCGTGGTGCCGGCAGGTGAATTTATTATGGGAACTGACCAGGCGCGGGAAGATGCATATCCTGAGCACAAAGTCTATCTCGACGCATTTGAAATTGATCGCTATGAGGTAACAAACGCCCAGTACTGGGAATTTTTGGAATATATAAAGAAAACAAACGACCACAGTAAATGTTTTAAAGGAGAACCCAGTAACAAGGACCATACCCCAAGATTCTGGGACAATGAATATTATAACGTGCCTGATTATCCTGTGGCGCGTATTGACTGGTATGATGCCTATGCGTATGCCGCCTGGGCTGGCAAACGACTCCCTACTGAGGCTGAATGGGAAAAAGCAGCACGAGGATCAGATGGAAGAAATTTTCCCTGGGGTAATGAATGGGACACCGGCCGATGCAATCTCAGCGGCGAACCCAAGCCGGTGGGCAACGTAGAAGACGGGAAAAGTGTCTATGGCTGTTATGACATGGCAGGTAGTGTTTATGAATGGTGCGCCGATTGGTATGTGGATACCTATTATACAGAATCTCCATACAAGAATCCCAAAGGCCCGGATAAAAGCGCAAGGCGTGTAATCCGGGGCGGATCCCGATTCTCAAAACCATTCCAGGTGCGAGCACACACAAGAAAATCCGAACAACCGGAACTGTTCAATTTGGCATTAGGATTCCGATGTGCAAAGGATGTGAAGGAGAAATAGCCGGGTTTGCATACCTCCCCATGAGTAGGAATAATAATGTTAAACACTCAAGGCTGGTTCAATTTGGTAGATTGAACCAGATATTTTGAACAGGCTATTGGCTTTAAATAAATATCAGCCGTAAAAAGCCAACTGTTTCGGTTCAATCGAGGACGATTGAACCAGCGAGAGTCGGAAAGAATTAATGATAAACGATTTTTTCAAGACTATCTTAGAAAACCTTTACGAAGGGGTATGCCTTGTCGACAATGACAGGAAGATTCTCTATTGGAATAAGGGCGCTGAGAATATTTCCGGTTACGCGAATTCTGAAGTACTAGGAAAACGATGTTCCGATAATATCAGTCATATTAACGAACACGGTATTCAATTATGCATGACTGAATGCCCATTGGCCAAAACAGTGACTGATTCCATTTCACGAGAAATGAACTTGTATATTCGGCACAAAACAGGACACCGTATACCTGTCCTTGCACGCACAACCCCACTTCGAGATTCACTGGGACAGGTTATAGGGGCAATTGAAGTATTCACCGACAACTCCCCAAAACTTGCGATCACCCAGAGGATTAAAGAACTCGAGAAAATGGCGCTGCTTGATCATCTTACAGACTTAGCAAACAGGCGGTATACGGAGTTAAATATACAGACCAAGTTGGATGAATTGCGCAGATACGGCAGGCCTTTTGGGATACTCTATATGGATATAGATCACTTCAAAAAAGTAAATGACCTCCATGGTCATGATATTGGAGACAAGGTATTAATAATGGTAGCAAACACATTCGTAAAAAATGTAAGGGCATCCGACATCGTAGGACGGTGGGGCGGAGAAGAATTTCTCGCAATTATTCCAAATATCACTGAAGAACAGTTATATTTCACTGCAAATAAGCTTCGGGTACTTGTCGAACAGTCCGGCTTTTCTCTAAATTCAGGCATTGTTCAGGTCACCGTCTCTATAGGAGCCACGCTTGCTCTACCGAAAGACACTGCAGAAACGCTGCTGGAAAGGGCTGACAAACTTTTGTACTATAGCAAGGCTAATGGCCGGAATCGAGTGTCAATCAGGCAAAGTTTGATTTGAATTAATCCCCTTAAAAAAGGGGAGATGCGGGGGTTGTCCGTACTACCTTTCATTTTGAAGTTCTTGAGTTGTTAGGCACGGATTATTCCCCTCTTGGAAAGGGGACTTTCTAACTTGTCAGAATTATGAAACCTTTGGTACATATTTTTTGTTTTACGAATCGTATTTATTTCATATAGTGTTTCGTTAACATTTTTCGAAAGGAGACAGGACGTGAAACGTATTGGCTATTTTATCGGTGTTGTAGGTATTGCATGTGCACTAATAACCTCTTATGCAGTTAAAACGACATTCGCATCGAGTTGCTGCGGCACGAAAGAAGCAGGCGCAGCCGAACAGGCTGATACAAAATGCCTGGTCTGTGGTAAGGCTGTAGAAAAGGACAAAGGCGTAAAGGTGGAGTGCGAGGGAAAGACGATTATTTTATGCTGCAAGGATTGTGAGGCAGTGTTTAAAAAGGACCCTTGTAAATTCTGTAAAGATGAGAAATGTGAGAAAAAGAAAGAGCATCACTAAGTCAGGGTGTTACGATAACGAATAAAAGCGTTGTAATTAAAAAGGCGTTCTTGCGTGGATAAAATGCAAGAACGCCCTTATTTTTTACCGAAATACTTCTTAACAAGTTATACCTTATTAAGTCCCCCTTAACAAAGGGGGATTTAGGGGGTTGTGTGTTTTCCTGACATTTTTACAACCCCCTTACCCCCTTTTTTAAGGGGGATTTCATGCATGTTACCACCAGCAAACCCGCATAATTAAAATGAAAATTCCTATGCTATTAAATTACTCTTTCACCTCTTTTACGATAAATGTGCTTTCAGGCGGGCTGAAGAGGATCGTTTTTACGCGTTCCTGCCACAGATTGCCAAATTCCTTCGATTCATCCTCAGATGCCTTACCAGACAGTACGAGCGGCATCAGTTTGTCTATACGCTCGTTCACCGGTACAGGTTCAACACTATACGTTACTTCTATTTTTTTCCCACTATCGGCTCTTTGAAATATCATAGCGCAGATTGCCTTGGGATCGGGCGAAAGTTCTTTATTGAAGGTCATCAGATTGTATCTTCCGTATTTCCCGGCAGGGCCGAGTCCCTTAAATCCACTTTCGGCGGACGCACCCGTTATTAACGTAACCACCTGGGATATAGGACCATTTACCTTATATTCGACACCTCCTTTAAACATAACCTTTATATTCCCTCTTACCGGCGCCTCATCACCATATAATGCCTTTAATGCCAGTTGCGTCGATTTATAAGCGCCTGCAACTGCCGGACAGGAATGCCCGGCAAATTTCACAGCATCGGCATACGTAAAGGTAAATACATCTCCCTTGTCCATTGCGCCAAGCACAACGGCTAAAGGATCTTTGATCTTTATCGGTTCTGCACTGTCAAAAAAATCTTTACTGTATTTTGTTTGCCCCTCTGCAGAAACATTCCTCTGCCCTGTAACACAAGCTGCGGCAACTATACCAAACGTACAGAAAAACAACCATTTTAACAAGCAATTATTGTACAAGCCATTTTTCATCCTTCAACCCCTTTCAATAGAAAACAATTCCAATAATTCTTTATTGCAGAATCAATAAAACTCACTTAAAATATGAAAGATAGTTTATCCTGGCGAACTTATTTAGGCAAGTTTATTATGATGAAAAAACTCAGGATTGGCGCTGTCCCTTACATGAACGCCAAACCTTTGATTTATGGATTAGATCAACACCCGGATGAAATTGAGATGGTATTTGAAGTGCCTTCTCTTTTGCCAGGTATGCTGAACAACGATCAGATTGACGTGGCAATTATTCCTTCCATTGAATACTTTAGAAACGGCAATTACGCCATTATCCCTGACATTTCAATCGCCTCGGTTGGAGCGGTTGAGAGTGTTAAGATTTTTTCTAAAATACCGATACAAAATATCCGTTCTACTGCATTAGACAAAAGTTCCCTTACCTCCTGTGCGCTTACAAGGATTATTCTCAAGGAACACTATCATCTTTCTCCTCAATACGGCCAGTGGAACAAGCAATACGATATTGAGGATACAGATACCGACGCCGTTCTTATCATCGGAGATAACGCCTTAAAGATAATTGACAATGGATACATCACATTGGATTTGGGTCAGTCATGGCATGAACTCACCGGACTCCCCTTCGTTTACGCCCTTTGGGTCGTTAAAAGGGATCGTCGTATACCGGGAATAAACAATTTGCTAAAGAGTGCAAAGGAAGCGGGCCTTCGGTCAGTAAAGGCATTAGCGATTACGGAATCGCAGCGGCTTCAACTAACACACGAGAGATGCCTGAATTACCTTACAAACTCGATTCGATATGATTTTGGTAAAAACGAAATACAGGGCTTTTTGTCATTTTATCAGCATGCAGTATCTTTAGGACTTGCACCAAAAGGAGTAGAACTTGTTTTCAATGAGTCCTAACCCGGATAAACAAGAATACATGTTACATGCATCAGCCGAACAATCGTCAATACATTATTTTGCTAAAAATGGTAAATGAATTCGTATTAAATTATGCCTTTTGAGTCCCCCTTAACAAAGGGGGATTCAGGGGGTTGTGTTTTTTCCTGGGGTTATTCCCCGTTTTCACGAGGACAAGTTTACAACCCCCTTTGCCCCCTTTTCTAAGGGGGATTTCCTATGCCATACATCGTATGACCCGCTTAAATAAAATGAAAACCCTATATAATCAAGTTGTTCACATGACTAATATATCCACCGAAATTGAAGATGTCCTCGAAAAATCCTTAAACAATAAGAGATTGTCTTCAAAGGAATGTCTAAAACTGTTCTCTTCAAAGGAACTTACCAGCCTGGGAATAGTGGCAGATGCCGTATGCAAACGAAACCATCCGGAAAATTACAGGACGTACATCATCGACAGAAATATTAATTACACAAATATCTGTACATCGGGTTGTAAATTTTGCGCCTTTTACAGAGAAGTTGAACAGAGCGATGGTTATATCATCCCTAAAAATTCTTTATTCAGGAAAATTGAAGAAACTCTCGCTCTGGGCGGGAGGCAAATCCTCATGCAGGGAGGTCTGCATCCGTCATTACAATTGGATTTCTACACAGACCTGTTGGAATCCGTCAAATCTAAATACGACGTCCATATCCACGCCTTTTCACCGCCAGAAATTGTGCATTTTTCAAAATTAAATGGTATTTCTGTTCAGGGCGTCATACATAAACTCAGGGATGCAGGGCTTGACTCGATTCCCGGCGGCGGCGCTGAAATCCTTTCGGATCGATGCCGTAATATCCTGAGTCCGAATAAATGCACAGCACAGGAATGGCTAGACGTCATGCGGGAAGCCCATAAGCTTGGCATGCGAACTACGGCGACCATGATGTTTGGCCATATAGAAACCGTGGAAGAGCGCATCGAACATCTCGATAAAATCCGGAACCTCCAGGACGAAACGGGCGGATTTACTGCCTTTATTGCCTGGACATTTCAACCCAAAAACACCCGATTGGATACGGCGTTAATCGGAAGTTTTGATTATCTAAAAACAATAGCCATTTCACGGCTGTATCTGGACAATATTGCAAATATCCAGGCATCATGGGTCACACAAGGCGCCAAGATCGCTCAACTTTCCTTAAAATTCGGAGCAAACGATATGGGAAGCACCATGATTGAGGAAAATGTAGTCAAGGCAGCGGGAGTCAGTTACCAGATGGATAAAGAGGAAATTGAACTGCTTATCAAGGACCTTGGATATGAGGCAAAACAAAGGGATTTGTACTATCAGATACTTTAAAACGACAACTATTTCGCCACGAATCAGCACAAATAAACACGAATAAAAAGATCCGTGTAAATCAGCGTTCATCTGCGTCCGACTGCAACTTCGCCCCTTCGCTGGTTCACAGTTTTACCGGTACCGGGGAAACACCCCAAATTTCGCGCGCATACTCCTGAATGGTGCGGTCACTGGAAAATTTTCCCATATTGGCCACATTCACAATTGACTTTTTTACCCACGCTTCCTGATTGCAATACGCCTGACTTACCCGTTCCTGACAGTTTGCGTATGATGCAAAATCCGCCAGCAGCAGATACTGGTCGCCATGATGAAGCAGGTTGTCAACAAGCGGCATGAACAACTGTGGTTGCTGAGGTGAAAAATAACCGTTGCCAATCATGTCAATTACGGCTTTGAGTTCCGGATTGCGGTAGTAATAGGAAAGCGGATTGTAGCCTGAACCTCTGAGCTGAGACGCCTCTTCGACAGTCAAACCAAAGATAAAGATGTTGTCATCGCCGACTTCTTTCCTGATTTCGATATTGGCGCCGTCCAGCGTGCCGATGGTCAGGGCGCCGTTCAGGGCAAATTTCATGTTGCCCGTGCCAGAAGCCTCCGTACCCGCTGTAGAAATTTGCTCGGAAAGGTCTACCGCCGGGATGATCTTTTCAGCAAGTGATACGCGATAATTTGCCAGGAAGACCACGCGCAGACTTTCGCTAACCACGGGGTCATTGTTGACCACGTCAGCCACCGAACTGATCAGTTTAATGACCAGCTTGGCTATAAAATAACCAGGTGCCGCCTTGCCTCCCAGAATGACCGTGCGCGGTGTACGGTTCTGACGGGGATTTGACTTTATCCGGTTGTAGAGTGCAATCACGTGCAATATATTTAACAGTTGTCGTTTGTATTCGTGTATACGCTTGACCTGGCAATCGAATAGTGAATGTACATTTACCGTAATGCCATTAGCGCCCTCGATGTATTTGGCAAGCCTCATTTTATTTGCCAGTTTGACCCTGCGCCATTCATCGCGAAAACCATTATCTTCGGCAAAGGGGATCAATTTCTTTAATTCATATAAATTCCTCGTCCACCCCTCGCCAATATGCCTGGTAATGAGCTGTGCAAGTCCAGGATTACATTTTTGCAGCCAGCGACGCTGGGTAATGCCGTTGGTCTTATTGGTAAACCGCTCCGGATAAAATTCAAAAAAATATTTAAATACCTGTGATTTGAGCAATTCGGTATGCAAAGCTGCCACACCGTTGACCGAGTGACTGCCAACAATAGCAAGGTGAGCCATGCACACCTTCTTTTCTATTCCTTCTTCAATAAGAGACATGAGGCGTAAACGTTCGGTGTCGTTTGGATAGCGCCGGGAAACTTCATCCAGAAAACGACGATTGATCTCGTAAATAATCTGCAGGTGGCGCGGCAATACGTGTTCCATGAGGCTCACCGGCCATTTCTCCAGCGCCTCCGGCAGTATGGTGTGGTTGGTATAACCAAACGTCTTTACGGTAATCTCCCATGATTCATCCCATCCCAACCCTTCCTCGTCAACCAACAATCGCATAAGCTCAGGGATAGCAATAGCAGGATGCGTATCATTCAACTGCATTGTCACTTTATCGGTAAATTTATCGAAGTTCCGCTGCGTCTTTTTATAGCGACGGACCACGTCCTGCAACGTTGCTGAAACAAAGAAATATTCCTGCTTGAGGCGCAGTTCCCTGCCTTCAAACATATTGTCATTGGGATAAAGGACTTGGGAAATGATTTCGCTCCGCTGTTTGTTTTCGACTGCTTTGATATAATCACCTTCATTGAAGTAATTCAAATCAAACTCACGGGTCGATTTGGCGGCCCACAGGCGAAGGTTGTTGACGGTACTATTGCGGTAGCCGGGAATGGGTGTATCATACGCCATTGCCATCACGTCGCGGGTATCATCCCATTCGTGGCACAGACGCCCTTGCGCATCCGTAAACTGATGAACACGACCATAAAATTTCACCTTGTAAAGATACTCCGGCCGGGCGATTTCCCATGGATTCTCGTAGCGCAGCCAATTGTCTGAGATTTCTACCTGGTAACCGTCATTCATTTTCTGGGAAAAGATGCCGTACTCATAGCGTATGCCATAGCCATACGCCGGAAGTTCCAGGGTTGCCATCGAATCAAGGAAGCAGGCGGCGAGCCGACCGAGTCCGCCATTGCCTAAACCAGCGTCCCACTCGATCTCCCGCAGTTCTTCCAGTTCGTACCCGAGTTCGTGGCATGCCTGGTTAACCTGGTCTAACAGGTCAAGACTGATCAGACTGTTACCAAGCGTACGACCAATAAGGAATTCCAGTGAAAGATAGTAAACCCGTTTAACATCCTTATCGTAATAGGTTTGCTGAGTGGCAATCCATCGTTCTACCATCCGGTCACGCACCGTGTAAACGAGACTTTTGTATATATCCAGCCTGGTTGCTGAATACGTGTCTTTAGCCAAAGAGCACTCCAGATGCTGCGCAACGGAACGCTGGAGGGACTCGGCGTCCGTCCCCAGCAAGTCATTAGTTAACATTTTGAGCTTGGCGTTATGAGACATTTTTAATGATGTTGAAATTATTTTTTTGGTAACAATTTAGCTTTTTGAAAAATCCGTACGAAACGGAATACGTAACGCGGGTGGTTTATCCCCCGTCAAGCCGACCACAAGGGATCGGCGCTACCAATTTCAAAAAGCTAAATTGTTACGTATTTTGTATTCTTCAGAAAATTACAATTCACGAATGACGATGGAGACTGAAAAACAAGCTATGCAACAGCTTTCAATGCAGCAGACAAGCCATTTTTATCAATAATGATCTCGATATACCATCCATCCCTGGACATGCCGGCGTTTAATACCATAGTATCGCCAACTTTGTCCCTGCCTCTCGATTCGTGAATATGACCCGCTATACAAACATGGGGTTTATATTGTATGATGAAGTCTCTCACGGTACTGCTCCCTACGTGCAAATCACTCCGAACGACATCTATCGCCGTATCCTTTGGCGGGGTGTGACAGACCATGATCTTCCACTTTGCATCTTTTACTTTGAGATAACCACTCACAAGATGTTTTTCTATATCCGATTCGCTGATTTCTGAGGGCGTATTGAAGGGCGTTGGGCTTGAGCCACCGCAACCAAATATACCGATATCTTCAAATATATATCCATTCCCATGCAGGTTTATGCCCTCTTTGGTTAAGTATCCGTCGACTTCAGGTTGATCCAGATTACCATATTGCGCCAGCAAATGCTTGTTAAATTTTTTTACAGAATCTATCACCTTTTTTGCTTCAACGATACCATGATAATTTGTCAAATCGCCTGAAATTACAATCAGGTCGGTATTTTCCAACTCTGATTTTATTTTAATAAGATTACTGGTATCTTCATGAACATCGCCAAAAGAAATAATCTTCATCATTCCTCCCAACCCAAATAAATCAGAATGCGTAGCGCGGGTGGTTTATTCCCCGCCAAATGCCGACCACAAGGGATCGGCGCTACAATTAATTAAGCGCCCCAATTTTATCTTCTACCGAACTGAGGATTTTGGCCTCGTGTACCAAACGATACATCGAGTTTATATCATCAGACAGGACACGGTCTTCTTCCAGGTGAGAGATGTGTTCTCTGATTTTACGATACGCCTCCATTGTCCCCAGACCAGCCTTGAGATTGGTAAACAAATCCATTGCCTGGGCGGCACAGAGTAATTCTATAGAAACCACGTATTCTGCATTTTTTAACACTTCGCGGCATTTCCGTGCGGCAATCGACCCCATGCTTACATGGTCTTCCTTGTTAGCTGACGTAGGAATTGAATCCACACTGGCCGGATGTGCAAGCACCTTATTCTCGGAGACCAGCGATGCCGCTGTATACTGAGCTATCATAAACCCTGAATTAAGACCGGCTTCTTTTATGAGAAAGGCCGGCAAACCGCTCAATTGAGGGTTAACCAGCCGCTCAATGCGTCTTTCAGAAATATTGGCAATCTCCGACAGGGCAATGGCAAGGAAATCCAGCGCCAGCGCAACCGGCTGACCGTGAAAGTTCCCACCGGATACAATCTGGTCATTATCGGGAAAAATCAAAGGATTATCCGTAGCCGCATTCATCTCTATCTCTATAACCCTCCTTGCATAATGGAGCGCATCAAGGGAAGCGCCGTGTACCTGGGGAGAACATCGGATAGAATATGCGTCCTGCACACGGGAGCAATCTCTATGAGATGATACTATTTCACTATTCCGTGTAATGCGTCTGAGATTATCGGCGCTTATTATCTGACCCGGATGCGGCCTCGCATCGTGTATTTTCTTATCCAGTTCAATATTTGACGCCAGCAAAACCTCTAAGCTCATTCCTGCTGCAATATCCGCGGT
>VGXX01000050.1 GCA_016873155.1 Planctomycetota bacterium
ACTCATCATTTGCTGCAATATCGTCCACTATTGCCTGCGCCCTGTCCTGCAGTCTCCACATTTCAAACATAAAATCATTTAGGTTTTCCCTGTATAACCTGGCAAATCTTGGACTGTGGCACTTGCTACAAACCGCCACCCACTGTTCAGACCTCTTTTTATTTTCTGGTGAATAAACATCCAGGTTATAATTCAACGGTGGAAGATTTATTCCAAACGGATAATCCTTTAATGATGACTTGTAATCTATTCCTTTTGGAGGCACTGTCCCCATTCTCCAAACACCTTTAATTACAGGATTATGCGCAAAGGTGCCGTTTCCCTGATCAAAATGGCAGAACTGACACGTTGGTGTTCTATAATCCTTTCCTGGTACAATCTCAGCCAAAGGCTTTTCCCAGTCCCAATGTTCTCCTTCCATGTGGTAAATATAACCCATCTTCGATTCACTATACGTTTCTGCATCAGGATGATCAAATCCCATGTGACAACTCATACATGCCTCAGGCCTTCTACCCTCAGCCGCTGCAAATTTATGCCTCGTATGACAAATATTGCATCTGTCCGTTGCGTGACATAAATCGCATCCAAACTGCGCTGCCGGATATCCTCTGCGAAACATCTCCGGATACCATGGCGGAATCACATTCGCAGCAAGACCTTCTACGTGGTTTGGACGTCCACGCTCAGCCTCACCCATAAATTCTGTTGTTTGTTGAGGGTGACATTCCCCGCAGGTTGCCGGAGTCGGCATGTGCAGTTCTTTATGGTCTTTCCCATGGCAATCGCTACAGGTTACTTCCTTAATTTCTCTCCCGAGCAATTTTTCTATTTGTTGCGTTTTTTCCGCAAGCCTTGGGTTTTTCTTTGGGTTTGCATGGGTCGAATCTCTCCAGTCATGCACAAATCCTGGGGTTACCTCTTCATGACATTTCACACAATCAGTCGGTTTAAATCTTTCCAATAACTGATCATAATATGTCCCATCGGGTTTTACGTAATGTCTTTGCGGAAACCAATACATCTGCAATGGAACAGGTTTGTACAAATTTTGCCATGGACCGGCTCCTTTTTCCAAGCCTGAATTAGTAACAAACCAATCCTTCAACGTGTCATTAGGATACAGGATATCGTAATAGCTCATGGCCTTTTTCTGCAATTCTTTAAGCTCTAGTTCAGACTGTGCATTTACGCTTCCAGTCTGCAAGCTCCACATTAAAGGGGCGGCGAGTAAAATCGCGCCCAGTTTTAACAATTTCATTTTTTGCCTCCTCCCCTTAAAAACATCGAATGCTATTTAATAACATATTTATATAAGCAATTATAAAGAATTAGCATACATTCTTCTAGTAAATTTTAGGCAATGCCTTCTTGGAATCTTCCCCCTTTTCAGTTAAACCTGTCTTATACGGAGTCGTATGCTGAGGGAAAAACCATTCATCATCACCACCTCTTTCCTGGAAAAACTTGAGCCGCATCTCATGATTGCGAGTATGGTGACAGGGACCGCAAATATTATACGGAGTCCCGAATGTACCGACTTTGGCTATCTTTTGCCCTTCCGGCGCTTTGCCAATGTCCATAAAATAGGCAAATATTTCTCCGGCGCCATGACAGGCCTCACAGGTAACCCCCTCTTCCGAATATTTTCCCGTGGTTTCATCATACCCCGTCGTATGGCATTTCAGGCAAGCCTTACGATATTCCTCGTTACCTGCAATATAATCGGGAGATTCTTTCACGCGCTCAAATGTTTTAAACTTGATTCTTAGCCACCTCTCGACGTGCGGTGAGGTCAAACCAGTATGGCATTTCAGACACTTTTGACTGCCCACATAAATCGCCTTATCACCTGTAATGCTGTACTTTTTAAAATCTCCCATTTCCAGTCTTTGATTTGGATCGCTTTCCTCGGGCGTCAGGTTTGCCAATTCGCTCCAAAACTCAAACAGTGGTTCAGCCGCAACTAATTTTTGTTCCATTTGTCTCTTATGGTAATATATCCCTTCATGTGCCACTTCCTCGTTTAACGCCCTTCCAATTCCGCCATGGCATACGGCACATCCATATATATCAAAGGGAAATTCTTTTGCGTTCGGGTGTTTTGCCTTTAGTTTTTCCTCGTCTATATGACAGGTTACACACCGATCTACTTTATCACCATTCTGCCCTTTATCCCAACTATAATCACCTTTTAGGAGTATCTGCTTAACTTCATATACAGGTCTCTTCAAAGATGCAAGACGTTTAGCCAATAACTCTTTTTCTTTTACAGAGGTAGCTGCAGCATACTCCTTTTCAACTTTTATCGCCTGTTCTTTGTAATACTCCTTTTGATACTTCACCCATCCTGGACTAAATTCATCCTTAATCCACATCGAAGAGCCTATAAAAAACAAGGCGCTCAAAACGAAAAAAATCAACCTTTGTATGCTCATAATTCACCTGTTCTGGAAGTACTCACAATTAAGTATCCTTAAATCAACTATATATTGATCCAAGGCGTAGCAATAATATATTTTATACTAAACGAAAGCCGTAAAATCATCTTAATTACTGTACCTATCATAGTCAAAAGCAACCCCATAGTAAGCACGTACCTGACAATACCCAGCTTATTAAAAAAGTCCCGATTAATCATCGCAGGAAGTACCAAACCAACAAAATAGAATCCCATCATGAGGATAATCCCTAACGGTAATGGCATATCATGCAATGGAGGCGGAGTGGGAAAGTCATGCGTCCACTTTTCCCAAGGCCAGAAAAATGCCCAGAAAGGTCCTCTGAGTGCTGTGCCAATATATACCAGGACATACCAATAGATGTAGCCAAGAACAAATACTGATACAGCAAACTTTCTTTCTTTAAAAGTATAATAACCATTCCCTTTAGGATTAATATCTAAATATGGAATTAGTATCAAACCAACGATAATAAGACTTGGAAGCGCAACACCGGCAAACCAGGGATCAAAATAAACTAATGCCTCTTGCAAGCCTAAAAAATACCACGGCGCTTTAGCCGGATTCTCGGCCTGCCCTGGATTCGACAATTCCCTAAGCGGGGCATCTACCACATACGAATAAAAAAGCAGCCCAACCGTAACAAAAATTGCAGCAAGGAACTCCTTTGCAACCAGGGTGGGCCATGTAAAAACCCTATCGTCTTTAAATTCCACCAGTCCTTTACTTTCCGCCCTTACTTCCATGGATCCACTCCTCAGAAATATCTTCGATAAACTTTAGATAACATGTGCAAAACTATTACAGCGGACCAGAAATACCGCCGTCTTTACGCACTCTCCAGAAATGCATCATCATCAGCCCAGAAGCTATCACCGGTATTGCAATACAATGCCACACATATGCACGCAATAAAGCAGGAGCTCCTATTGTTGTTCCGCCTAGCAAAGCAAAACGGATATCATTATCTGCCCTCATGCCCAATATATAAGCAAACGGTCCTTCATGGCCTAAAAGTGGCGTTGCTCGCGCCATATTCGTACCAACGGTAATAGCCCAATATCCCAATTGATCCCAGGGCAACAGATATCCGGTAAAACTTAATAGAAGCGTGAGAACCAGCAAAACCACTCCTATTACCCAGTTAAACTGTCTTGGCGGCTTATACGAACCCGTCAAAAACACCCGAAGCATATGTATACTCACCGTAATCACCATGGCATGCGCGCCCCAGCGGTGAGAATTTCTCAAAAACCTGCCAAACGGTACCACGTACATCAAATCAACCATATCTGCATACGCTCTATTAACATCAGGAACATAATAAAACATTAACAGAATTCCTGTTATCGTTTCAAAAAGGAATATGAAAAATGTAATTCCTCCCATACACCAAGTAAAACGGATCTTTGTGCCATGCTCCCGTACCTTTGCCGGATGCAAATGTAACCATACGTTACTTATGATTTGAAGAACCCTATTTCTGGGGGTATCCGTGTAACCGTGGCGAAATACAGACTTCCAAATTTCATTGTCCGTAATTTTCTTTATTAAATCCGGAATTAATTTCATTTGAATATCCCTTTCTCCACATTACATTTTAAGCAATTTTCTCCCCACATAATTAAAATTTTGTCCTCCTATTCCTCCGTTTCTTCTATCATTTTATTAATTTCTTCATTAGGCTTCCAAAGCACACGCTTTAAGGATATTACATTAACAGGACAATCTTTGCAATTGCCGCAACGAATACAAACATCGGTATATTTTATTACAATACCATCCTCACTAACATAAGGCCGATGCGCCTTGCTCTCATCAGAAACATCAACTTGCTTCAACGCGCCAACAGGACATACCATACTGCATCGGCCACAGAGAACACATTCGTTCGTTTCAACATTAATATTAAGGTCACACTTCAAGCAACGCAAAGCCTCAACTTTTGCCTGGGATTCTGTAAGCCCAAGCTCTACAAGGTTAAAAGTACCCTGCCTATCCACCACAGGCAACATTTGCATTTTTTCGCGGGGGATTGCATCGTAATTTTCTTCTCTCAAATTAAATTCATTATTATCTAAAAGGGTAACCCAAACTTTTTTCTTCGGTTTTTGAATTTCTTCTCCTCTTATGTAACTATCTATAGATTTTGCAGCTAAATGCCCAAGAGCGATGCACTCAATGACCGTGCTCGGACCCAACGTTACATCGCCACCGGCAAATACGCCTTTTTTATTTGTCATCAGTGTTTCATCAACTGCAATCGTTCCCCATTTGGTAACCTCGAATCCGTGATTATCGCCCAGAAATTTCAGATCGGATTCCTGACTGATAGCTGTAATAATACAATCCGTTTCAATAACAAACTCCGAGTTGGGAACAGGTTCCGGCCTTCTTCTGCCGCTATTATCAGGTTTTCCCATTTTCATTTTAATGCATTCCAGCCCCTTAACCTTTCCATCTTCGGTTAAAACCTTGACAGGCGCAGCCAAGTAATGGAACTTGACACCCTCATGCTCTGCCTCTTCTATTTCCCAAGCCAAGGCAGGCATCTCTTCCCGTGTCCTTCTGTAAACAATATAAACTTCAGGGCTCATCCTCTGCGCTGTCCTGGCCGCATCAATGGCAGAATTTCCGCCGCCAATCACAGCCACTTTTTTACCCGGACTTCTCATATCACCGGCATTCACATTTTTTAAGAATTCCAGGCAATCCATAACGCCTTGAGTTCCTTCTTCTCCGGGAATCTCAAGCCTTTTCCCCTTTTGTGCGCCCACCGCAAGAAATACGGATTTATATCCTTCTTTTAATAAATCAGAAATTGTCTTTCCTGGTTTTCCAATGGGGGTGTTTGTCTTTATCTCTACACCACGAGCCAGAATGTGACTCACATCAAACATTATTTGCTCACGCGGTAATCTATAGGAAGGAATCGCCCACATCATCATACCGCCAACCTGGGATTCTTTTTCAAATACCGTCACTTTATACCCCATTCCCGCAAGGTCATTTGCTGCCGCTAATCCGGCAGGACCGGCGCCAACAATGGCGACCCTTTCCTCTCTCCGGACTATTTTTGGGACGGGAAGCTTTACTTTGTTCTTGAAAATATAATCCGTGACGAATCGCTTTAAGGCATCTATTGCTACAGGTCTGTCAAAATCACCACGTTTGCATTTGGATTCACAGGGGTGTGGACAAATATATCCACAAACGGCGGGGAACGGATTGGTTTCTTTCATCAATTTGTAAGATTCTGCGTATTTACCCTGGCTTATTAAACGGATATAACCAGGCACATCCATATGGGCTGGACATCGATGCTGACAGCGAATATTTTGTTGTAACCAATCCAAATCGAGAAGCGCTCTTACTCCTTTTTTAGGTATAGTCGTCTGTCCCATACAAAAACTTTCTTTAAATAAATTTTTAAGAATAAATTAAACAATTAACTCGGTTTCAAGAGGCACGATTTTGCTTGTATCCACAACCAGCTTACCAGCATCATCAAGAACAACTTCAAAATGATTCAAAGGTCTTGGCGCTGGACCGGCGAAGTTCACACCATTTCGATAATATTTACTTCCATGACACGGGCATTCAAAAATATTTTTTTCCTTCGAAAATTCTACTGCACAACCCAAATGTTGACACACCACAGAAATGGCCTTAAAACTATTGCCATCTCGCACAACGAATATTTTCCTTGCCTTTAGTGTTGTCACAGAGTTCTCAAGAAAAACCTTAGGCTCTCCAACAGTAAAACGCGGTGAAGGCTCAAAGAGCACCTTAGGATAAAAGAAACCCTTATATCCGAGAATTTGTGCTAAATAAGCCCCTAATGTGGCAAAAAACATTACCCATCCAGCCAATGTCAGAAAGTTCCTCCGTGAAACGGTAAACCAAATCCCCCCCTCTTTTTCCGACGTACAACACTTATTTTTATCTTTCGTTTCCATGACACATCCTCCCCACTTAAACCCTTATTCTTTAGTATTTATAAATTATTTATTATATATAATACGGTTATTTTCTGCATACAACTTATAGAATGCGCATATTATATTTATCGATGAAAAAAGTCAAGTATATTTTAGTAGAACTACAGTATACTTTCACGCTTTTTTTATCAATAAACGATAAGCGCCTTCCATATTCTCTACTTTTATTATCTTATGACCTTCTTCTTTTACACTTCGAGGAACACTTCTTATCGGTTCCCCATCATCCAGTATTATCTCTAAAACCTGGCCGGAATCCATCATTTCCAATTTTAATTTTGTCTTCACAAAATTAATCGGACAGAGTACCCCTCTTAAATCTATATGGTCGTCAGGAACAAGCTTTTCATCCTCTGCCATTTGTAAAATTCCCCGATAAAAATAATTTTATAAATTTTTGAAATCCATGTTTTTAAGCACACCCAAAGCAACCTCAGGCGCTACGTCAGCGCTTCAACTTTTATTTCTTCTTCTTCGAATTGCCTTTTTCCTTCATTGAAAACCCACGATTTTGTATCGAATTTTTCACCCTTTTCAATAGCAACAATTATATACGAGAACCAAGAACATGCATGTTCAGTATCATATACAGATGGAACTGCTGGATGATCGGGATGGGAATGATAAACGCCAATAATTTGAAGACCTTTTTTTACCGCTTCTTTATCAACTCTTTCAAAATCATCTTTCTCTATCACGTATCTGTCATGAGCCCTTTCAAAATTTTTGTTCTGTACAGGACAGACTTCAACTACCTTTTTTTCTGAGGTATTTGTACCGATCAAAAGCCCACAGCATTCCAGAGGATAACTTTTTTTTACCAGTTCCTTTATAAAACAAAGCTTATCATTATCAATACCTAGCAAAGTCTGACTCCCAAATCTTCTAACAAATCTTATTTTTATACCCCTGCCCAAAAACTCGTACTCAGATACCGGTCACCCCTGTCAGGGAAGATCGTGACAATCAAACCTCTGTCTATTTCACTCGCCACTTTGAGTGATGCCACAAGTGCCGCACCTGAAGAATATCCCACGAAAAACCCCTCTTCAGCCGCAAGACACTTAACGGCTGTATAGGCGTCTTCCGTATCCACCATCAACTTTCTATCCGGAAAATGCTCATCATATATACCCGGGACAATCGAAGTAGACATCTGCTTCATACCTTCCAATCCATGAATAGGAGTTGATGGTTCAACCGAAATCACCTGAATATCTGGATTATATTCTTTCAGACGCCGCCCTGTACCCATGAGAGTTCCGCTTGTCCCCAAACATGCAATAAAATGGGTTATCTCGCCTCCCGTTTGTTCCCATATCTCCACTCCGGTAGTTTCGTAATGCGCCTTCCAATTTGAAGGATTATTGTACTGGTCGGCATAAAAATACTTTGAAGGCTCTTCATTCACAAGCCTCTTCGCCTCTATCATTGCGCCATCCGAGCCCAGCAATGGATCGGTAAATACAATCTTCGCTCCAAAGGCACGCACAATTCTCTTTCGTTCCTCACTAACGTTTTGAGGCATTACCAAGGTTACTTTGTATCCCTTCGTGGCGCCAATGAGCGCATAAGCAATACCCGTATTTCCTGATGTGGAATCTACAATAATTTTGTCCCGGTTTAATCTACCCGATTTTTCAGCATCTTCTATAATCCTCAATGCAGGGCGGTCCTTAACAGAACCTCCTGGATTTAACCACTCTGCCTTAACATATATTTCCACATCCCTGTCTTTTAACACGTTGGTAATTCTATCAATCTTCAAAAGAGGAGTATTCCCAATTCTGTCTGAAATTGAGCTTTTGGATATCCGCTTTGATATACACTTCGAACTTTTTGTTACCGTACCTGCCACAACAATACCTTTCTTCCGTTAAATAAATAGCTGCGTTTCCGCACCATCAGCTATTTCCAAAAGGGTAGTTAAACCAAGTATATCATCTACCCCGGATTTAACCTTAGCTTCTTCCAATTCCATCAATTTCACGGCTGCTGTGCATGCATAGACCTTTAAATTCCCCATCTTTCTTACTTCATTAAGTATCTCTTTGAGAGAAACGGGATTAATCTCCTGCATACGTTTTGACAATCGGCCGCCCTCTTCGCCAAACTCATCGGACAATTTTTTGACATCAAACTCGTCATTCACGAATCTCCTCAACGCCCAGAAGAATAGGAAAATATACGTTTCCCTCCCCATGGACGCGGCTGTAATCGCCAGAGTAACGATTTGATAAAGTTTATCGTAGGTACCACTATGGGCAAATATGATGAATTTTTTCTTGTCTTTCATTGGAAATAAAATTAAATTAATAAGCGCACACAACAAAAAATACAAATCCCTACCACAGCGGGTTTGATCCATCAGACCCTTATTTTCTCATAAACATCACTATTATTTCTTCCGACAGACCATCCTTCGAACTAAAGGTAATGGTAACTATCCCTCTTTTATTCTTGGAGCGAATGGTAAACCTTGTCTCCAAATTAAATGTCTTTGTACTTCTGTCTAATAGCAACAAGTATTTTCCCCTTCGGATCAATATCTGACATTATTTAATTTACTTATTTTTTATCTTTCAATCACCCTCACCTGCTACCGTCATGGCTATTGAATACTTCTTTTACCTCCTCAAACTCACGGAGGAGACTGGCATCAACCGCATACGAGCAGCCTCAGTCAGTTCAGGTGTTGGCGATGGCCGTGCTGTGGGCGGCGGCATAAGTGTTGTGGCAATCCCTGATGCCAGTAAAGGCGAAGGCATGGGTACCGTAGCCGTTGGCGATGGAGTTGGTGTCTGAGTGATTGCATCTATAGGGGCTGATTGGATTATCGTTCCGCCATTCCCCACAGCTACAAAGGTGCCGTTGCCATAGGTAACTCCGTAAAGACTATTTACCAAACCAAGTTCACAGGCACTCCATGTCACTCCGTCCGTTGAGGTAATGATCACTCCACCATACCCCACCTTCACGAAAGTACCGTTACCGTAAGTAACTCCAGTAAGCCAATGCCCTGTTGGTAACGGGTTCCTCCAGTACCAGGTGTCAAGACCGTTGCACCATGCCCGTGAAGGGAAGACAACCGCCAAGCACGATATCAATAACAAAAACAGGGTAGAGTTATGAAACAACCCTTTCACGCCCTGTATGCCCCAAGCACTTATCATAGGCGCATCTCCTTAAAAACTGAACCGATGATTGTTAACCAAAAATCTTGAGGGTATAGGTCTTGCCAATTTAGCGCCTTTTAAAATGATCCCGTAATCTATGCATTATTTAAGTTGTAAGATATTTATTTACTCCGTTTCTGGCAACTGCACCCCGCGAACGGCTACCTTTTACTTAAAACAACTGACAACTTTTTTTGCAGCCTGTAATGCCCTTTTTGCATCCTTCTGCGTTGGCGCGCCAAGAGGTAATAGACCCTCTTCTCCCGGATATATTCCCTTATAAACGCTATCTATAAAGTCTATTTCATCATCTTGTAACGGTATGTTTATTCCAAAATTTTCAGCAATTGCTGCCAGTCTCCTGATGCTGTGTATCTTTTCAAGTTCCCAACCTTTTTTCAAGAGAACCCACTTAACAAATTTTTCAATAGCCTGTTGGCTGCTAAAACAAGCCCCCCTATAGAAACCTCCTTCACAGAGATATTCCGCCTGCCGGAAGTCTTCCAATCCCGAATCATGCCAATCCTTCAATGAGTTATGCATGTATAGCAACCTCCCTTCCTTCTGAATAAGACGCAAGAACGGACTACCATGATAATATAACTCCTTGAGCTTCTTCTTTGAAACGAAAAAGGTATCTAACGGGTACTTTTTAAAGAAAGGATAAAGGGACTTTGCAATCTTCTTTTCATCGCTCTTGTTTCCAATAATCAAGAGATCAATATCTTTCCCTTTTGCCTCCTTTGCGATTGAACCGAAAAGAATAATGGCGTCCGGATTACTATTTTTTTTTATGACATTAACGACCTCTCTGACATCATCCAGGACAGGCATTACAGTCTACCTCTTGCTCATATTCCGGGGGTAATCAAGTTTAGCAAAAATTTACGAATGCACTGGCAACTTCTTTTTTAAACTTATCCAACCCTACACGGTCAATAACCGTACCGATTCTTTCCTTCGGCTTACCATTCTCTTTGTACCATTTCAGGGTTGCAGAAATAAAGTCGTTCACCTTGTTATCAGGCAGACAACTAACCACCTGATCCGCCTCGCGCGGATGTCTTCCATGTTTCCCGCCGGTACGCACCAGCCAACCCTTCTTTTTATCCTTCCACGCATCCGTCGGACACGCCCTGATACAATCGCCGCAGTACACGCACTTCGACTCGTCAAACATCGGCCTTCCCTCTTTATCCGATACAATTGCGCCCTCCTGGCAGGCCTTTGCACACAAGGTACATCCATTGCATAAATCTTTGCTCCATACAGGATACACCACGCCCTGAAACCCCAAATCCATCTCCCTTGTCCTTGCACAATCAATCGGACAACCTGAAAAACTCATTTTAAACTTATGATGGCATGGTGTGCCAAAATGCTTATCATCAACCTCCAATGCCTTTGATTGAGCATCCATAATCCCATTAGGGTTATACTCACAACCGCCGCATGCCGTGGGCACCCTGACCCTTGGGCCGCAAGAGGCAATTTTTTGTCCTACCGTAGCCAACTCCTTCACTACGGCATCAAAGTCATCAATATGGACGCCAATAATTTCTACCGACTGTCTGAAACTCAAATGACAGTATCCCATTCTGCTATATTTTTTAGCAACTTCCGCAACCTTCGTCAGCTTTTCCGGTGTAATCCTTCCACCAGGCACCTTCAATCGGACGGTAAAGAGGTCTTTTTGATTTTGCTTTATGAAACCACCTGATTTTAATTCATTGAGGTCTATTCTCTGAGTAACAGTCTTTTCAGCCATTCAAGCTCCTAACCTGGACGCGCCAGAACCAAAATATTCCGTAAATTTACGTCGTTCATTACTATTTATTTTATATTATCACCTCACAAAAAATCTTGCAAGGAAAAAGAAGTCTATAGAGATTGTCGACTTATTTATTCTTTTGAATTTTTTTAGAAATAATCCTTAATATCTTCTTTCTCGCCTCAGCTACGCCCTTCTGCTTAACAATCTCAAGCATGTCAAGCCCTGCGATACGTTGCAAAATATCACGTCTTATCGATTCATCAGAAACCTCAGAAAGTACCTTCCGCCTCGTTTCTGATAAGAGTTTTGCAAATTCACCATATTCATCCCCAAACTGTTTTTCCAGACTCTCTCTGATATTTCTCGCCAGCGCCGGACTTGCCCCGCCGGTTGAAATACTGATGCTCAGATCACCCCGGCTAATGGTTGCCGGCACTATAAACGAACAAAATTCCGGTCTGTCGACCACATTTACCAGGATACCCATCTTCACCGCATCATAATAAATCTTCTTGTTTACCTCTTCATCGTCTGTAGAGGCAACAACAACCAACACCCCATTCAGAAACTCTTCTTCATATTTCTGCCGAATCCTTTCAATCCCCGTTTCTTTTTCCATTTCCGGGCAAAATTCAGGAGACACTACCGTTACCCGCGCGCCCGCATCTTTTAAGCTGCATACCTTGCGCCAGGCGACATTGCCGCCGCCAACCACCAAACACTTCTTATCCTGAATATTCAGGAGTATCGGATAATATTTTGCCATTTCTCCACAACACTATGGATTAATTAATATCATGGGTAGGATGGGTTAAGCGAAGTGAACCCATCGCCACTATATTTGTTGGGTCCGCTCTGCTTGACCCAACCTACAAAATCTTCACAACCTCTCATCTTCTTAATTTAACTGCGCCCTTTGCATCCCCCCATTCCCCGCTTTCACGAGGACGAGTTTCATGAGGGCAGGCTTTTGCGGTAAGCCGAACTGTTACACATCTTCTCCTCTCACCAAATCTTCATAAGTCTCACGTTTTCTGATGATACGAAACTGGTTACCATCTACCAGTACTTCACACGGCCGTGGGCGAGAATTGTAACTGGAACTCATCGTAAAGCCATAGGCGCCGGCGCTAAATATGGCTAACAAATCCCCTTCTTTTACCTTTGGCAATGCCCTATAGGTGGCAAAGGTATCGCTGCTTTCACAAACCGGACCTACGATATCAACCAATTCCATACCTTTCTTTACCACTGTTTTATCAGGATTTTCCACCTCTGGCATTTTTATACTCGTATTGACAGGCCATATCCTGTGGAAGGCATCGTACAGAGCAGGGCGTATTAAATCATTCATAGCGGCATCACAGATAACAAACTTCTTCCCGTGTATGGTCTCCTTTGTATAAATCACCTGAGAAATCAAAATCCCGGAATTCCCCATGATAAACCGTCCCGGCTCCATAATCAGATCGCATTGCATCTCTTTCACCAGCGGAAGAATTTTCGATGCATAGTCTTTGGGTCGTATAACTTTTTCTCCTGTGTACGAAATACAATAACCGCCGCCTATGTTTATGTATTCAATGTCCAGACCCTTGTTTCTGCAATTTTGAATTAACGCCAAAATCTTCCTGAGGGCTCTTACATAAGGTTCGACCATATAAATAGGAGAACCCAGGTGCACGTGCAATCCGCACAGGTCAACATTCGAATATCGTGCAGATTGCTTAATAATCTTTTCAGCCTCAGAAAGGTCTATTCCGAATTTGTTTTCCTTTTTTCCCGTGGTAGTCTTCGCATGAGTATTAGCGTCGATGTCAGGATTTATCCGCAAGGCTATTCTTGGTGTTTTATCGGCCTCTCCAGCCAGTTTATTAATGTGTTCAAGTTCTGCCACAGATTCTACATTAAACATAAAGATGTCGTTCTCCAGGGCATACTTTATTTCCCTGTCCATTTTGCCAACTCCGGCAAACACAACCCTTGAGGGGTCTCCTCCCGCCTTGATAGCGCGAAACAACTCACCGCCGGAAACCACGTCGAAACCCGATCCTTCATCTGCCAGGATTTTACAAATAGAAAGGTTTGAATTAGATTTGACAGAAAAACAGATCAAGGTGTCAACATCCTGGAATGCCGTCTTTAGCTCCTGGTAACGCGCCAGAATGGCATTTTTGCTGTAAATATAGGCAGGCGTGCCTGCCTGTGAAATAATATCGTCAATCCTTACATCCTCGCAAAATAGCGTCTTGCCTCTGTATTCAAAAGCATTCATAAAATTTACCCATTTATCCTCTGCTCAGTTTCTTTTCCCAATACGCAATACGTTTTTTTACAAACTGCGGCGCTGTAGAACCGTGACTTTTATAATTCTTTATACAGTTCTCCACACCCAGCGCCTTATAAACATCCTTTTCTATAGCAGAAGAGAATGCCTTGAAACCCTCCAATTGCAAATCCTCCAGCCTGCAATGCGCCCTTATACACTCCCGCACGATATTCCCTACAATTTCATGCGCCTTGCGGAACGGTACGCCCTTTTTGACAAGGTACTCAGCAAGCGCAGTGGCATCGATAAAACCCTTCTCACATGCCAGCATCATCCTTTCTCCGTTAAAACTCGTATTCGCCACAAGTTCGGCCAGTATCGATAATGAATTTTGGACGGTATCTGAAGCGTCAAATATTGCCACCTTATCTTCCTGCATGTCCCGATTATAGCTCAATGGCAGTCCCTTGAGTAGCGTGAGCAAAGATGTCAAATGCCCGAAAACACGGCCGCTTTTACCCCGGATCAACTCCAGCACATCGGGGTTCTTTTTTTGCGGCATAATACTCGACCCCGTGCAATAGGCGTCGCTGATCTCGATAAACTTAACCTCGTCATTGCACCAGATAATCCACTCCTCACAAAGGCGTGACATGTGCATAGCGGTTGAGGAAAGGCAAAATGCATATTCAACGCAAAAATCCCTGTCGCTTACGGCGTCCATACTATTTTCACAGACCCCTTGAAAGTTCAGCAATTTTGCCGTATGCAGCGGAGCTGTTTGAAGTGTCGTGCCTGCGAGGGCGCAAGCGCCTAATGGCGATTTGTTAAGTCGGGCACAGCAATCCTGGAGTCGTGTTTTGTCCCGTTCCAGCATCTCGACGTACGCCAGCAAGTAATGTGATAACAGGACGGGCTGTGCATGTTGAAGGTGGGTGAAACCCGGCATAATAAGGCCAAAATTCTCCTTACTCTTCTTTACCAATGCTCCTTGAAGCTTTGCCAGAAGGTTTACCATTACCTGAATTTGGTCACGAGTCCAGAGCCGCAGGTCAAGGGCAACCTGGTCGTTTCGGCTTCGGGCGGTATGGAGCTTCTTGCCAGCCTCGCCAATCCGCTCGATCAAAGCCGATTCGATATTCATATGCACGTCTTCGAGAGACTCTTTGAACTCGAACTTTCCGGCAAGAATATCCGAAAGAATCCCATTGAGACCCTTTACAATCGATGCCTTCTCTTTTTCAGTAATCAGCTTGCACCTGGCAAGCATCGTCGCGTGGGTGATACTCCCTTCGATATCGTATTTATAGAGCCGCCAGTCAAAGGAAATCGATTCGGTAAATGACTCCACCGATGCCGCAGTTTGTTTTGTAAATCGCCCGCCCCATGGCTTTTTTTGTTTCATAATTAACCAAACTTTCTGTTTCAATCAGAATTTTGCATTTTTTATTATGCCGCTTTGCTTCCAGCCTCCAACCTCCAGCGTTTAACCTTTGGCAATCTGGTCGAGGACAGGTTGCTTCACCCAGCCCGCTAACATTGTGTCTTAGTGACTTTGTGGCAGAAAAATCCCGTCAAAAAACAAGTGAAGTAATATAGCTAAATATATAAGGTGAGTCAACATAATTCAACAAGCCACGGCAAGCGTCAAACAAATCACCGGAGAAATATAAAACGAATAAAAAGAGAAGATTATACTGTAAAGAAGGGTTTCATGATGAATGATGCGAAAGAGAGAAGAGAGGGGTAATTTTGGTTGCGGCTCTGCTGCGTTATGTAATTAACCCATCTTTTGCATCAAAGCAGGAAATTCTTTTTCACATACTCGATAGCATATTCAAAAAGTGGTCTGGCAGTCTTTAAAAAATATTGCATTTGTTCCCACCGGATATCTAAATATTCATGAGTAATAATATTTCTTAATCTTGCAAATTCGCCTAATTTTTCTGCAATATTTTTGTCAAAGTCTTTCAAAGACATAAATGACCTTAAGATTTCCCTATAAGTACCCGGCAAAGGTTTCTTTTCAGAAGCAAGGAGAATTCTTGCAATATCAATCGTTGCATTCACTATATTCTCTACCCAGTGTTCCAGGCTTCTCCTTTTCAATCTATCATTCTGGTACTCATCCCAATCAAATTTTAGATAAACATTCCAATCATCGATCTCGTTAGTCAAAAATTTTATTATTTCAATTAATCTTGTTTTATCAAAATCACTTAATGAAGTTGATCGTTGTTCGATTTTCCAGTAATCTTCTACAAATTCTTTAAAATCCATGGCAGCGGAACTGATAAATAATAAAAACCTTAAATACAGCAAACCGTCCTTAATCACAAGGGGGATACCCGTGCGCAAGGCATCAAAGGCAATAAGACTCGGAGCCTTGTTTAAAACCAGGACATCAACATTTTCTCCCACTATTTTTTCGGTTTCTGCCCATATTTCGGTTACCCCAGGATACTCTCTTTTCTCTTCCCATTCCAGCCTTCTCTCCTCTGGTTTAAAATATACTGCAATATCAACATCTGAATCAAACAGGGCTTGCCCTTTAGTGCGGGAGCCAAAAAGAAAGGCCATTGACACCTCTGGATTTTCAAAAAAATACTTTTTAAGTAATCTTAATTTGTTTTTTGATATTTTTCCCATTTTCTTTACCACTATTTAAAACATAGTTTTATTATCTTTGTAAAGAGAAAATATCGATAAATTCATCTGTTGTCTTAATTCTTGCTTTCAAAGGTGAGAGAATCGACATGCTTTTGATAAATTGCTTTTCAAGCAGTTCTTGGGTTTTCCGATACGAGGGCTCTATGGACAATAATTTTCTATTCCTCTTGAGGACTTCGAGGAGTTGATTGAAGTCGTGTTCGTGATAATCCTTAATTGCCTCACAGTTGTTAAAGTTGTAAATCTCAGCGCCGATTTCACGTTCAAGTCATTTTATCCTATTATCACAGTTAGGCTGATAAAAGTCAATCATCCCTATCATTTGCCTAACGATCTTTATATCTTCTTCTGTTAGTCCATACAGTCGATAAACGATCTCATCTATCAACTCGTCTGTGGCCTTAATCCTGTCTTTTAATGGTTCAAGGATTGATATGCTTTTTATGTAATGATTTTCAAGCAGTTCCTTAACCTTCCGATCCGATGGGTCAATGGATATTTTGTTTCTGTTCTTTTTGAGGACTTCAATGGGTTAATCAAAGTAGTAGGTTGGGTGGAGTCTGTCCAGAGTTTATCGAGGGGCGAAGCACACCCAAAAAAAGGCATTGATGGGTTCGTTCCGCTCAACCTATCCTTTGGGCTTTTTTTGGTTCATTTCAGTTTTCTTGCCAAGTCATTTGCTGCAGCTTGCACTACAAGCCAGCTTATCTCGCACGTATCTTTATCTGGGAAAGCTTTCACAGTCATCTGCTGATAGGGATGGATAAGGTTCCTAAACTCGCGAAGCGCATGTGAAAACTTCTTAACATCAAGATCAAGCCATCCCGCTCCATGAGCTACATTAATCATGTCGGAAAGTGTCCAGTCTGCAAAATATTTGACCTTGCCGGTTCTGGGATCATGAGGAGTAGCTTGGCATGTATTTGCTTCTTGATGAAATTTCTGGAGAACTGCAAGAAGCATACCTTCGAGCAATGAGCCCATGATTATTGTGGCTGCCAAGTATGCCTCCGCATTGAGGCACTTCTGAGCTTCATTCCACCTATTAGCAAGAATTTCGCCCAAGCCCGGCTCAATCGTAAGGCTGAGGAAGTCCGGGGGAGGAAGCGGCTTCAGTTCTGGTTCCTGTTTTTGCTCTACAAATTGAGGGGTGACTTCATTGAGTTTTGGCCTGACTCCATCAAGTTCGACCTTCAGACCTTCAACCATCAGTATCTCGTTGAGTTTAGAGATTGCTTGGCTGACCTGTTGTTGATTTCCCCTGTATTCTCTCGGATCAGCCAGACGAAGCACGACTGCCTTTAGATTGTTGTCTGACAATTGCCTGAGGACTTCGAGTGTCCACCATTTTCGCGTTGACCCATCGTGAGTGAAATTAGAGAAACCAACGCGCTGAAAGAAACGGGTGAGTTCAGTACCAGTCCGATAGACTGAACAGTCCTGGCCGTCACCGCAAATCATGTCTGCAAGTGAGTCTAATGTCTGGCCATCCATGGTTTGTTCCAACCCTAACAAATTATTATACAGATCTGTATATCCTGCTAAAAGCGGGATATACAGGAAAAAGCTAGTTGTGCGCAGGGATTAAATTATGCAAAATGATGGCAGCTTCTACCCTGCTTTTGCCGGTTCAATCTTGCAGTTATGTAAGGTTGATTAAGCGAAGCGAATCCACCAGTTCAAGTAAATTCATTCCTTTGGATTCTCAAAACCCTCACGGAACGCCATCATACACAGTTTGTTATTGCTGGATTTTAAACAATGTAACATTACCTTGTCAATGTGATTTGACTATCAACCTCAATGACAACACCCAGCGCTTAAATCCGTCCTACTTGACTAAACCACACTATTTCTCC
>VGXX01000051.1 GCA_016873155.1 Planctomycetota bacterium
TTTTTATGCTTAATTAAAAATGATGTCATTACCCTTTTACGCTGTGGCAAGCACGATGAGTTTTTTTGAAAAAGCCCTATCATGAAATAGCAATATTAATAACTTTGGTGACATTCAATGTATCCACCTTCATCATGTTGGTGGGTTCGCTCAGCTTAACCAACCCTACCCGCTGGATTGAAATGAATATACTCGACATGTTTTATAAAATCAACCCATAATATCCTCTTTCTATTGTATGTTACGACCATAAAAAAGAAAGCTACACCTTGCGCTTGTGATCTGCGATATTGCATTATTCCCACAAATTCATCAAATAATCCTTCATCACTTCTGTCTGTTCCGCCGGTGTGCCGGGGATGTAAGCCTGAAATTCGCCTTCCCTGAAAAACTTGGGCATCTTGGTGCCGGGTTGGATGGATTGCGGATCAAGGAGCCACCTCTTTATCCAGTCTGGTTTGAGCCGCCACTTGGCAAGCATGAGGTCTGGCGCCCAGCCTGTTTTATCGCCTTCAGGCATTTTTTCGCCTTTTACATGGCATAATATGCAGTTGACGTCCTTGGACTCAAAGAGCCTCTTTGCCGCTGAGAGGTAACCCGGCGATTGCACCTCTTTTGCCTCGATATATTCCTTCTTTGTTTCGGCTATATACTCAAAGGGATATTCTTCGCCTTCTTTCATGGCAAAAAACCCGGCAAGGCCGGTGGCTTCTTCATCCAGCAAGCTAAATGACGGCATTTTTATATTCAGCCAGGGTCTCAGGTCGAAGGGTTCCCTTAGAAACTCGAATGCCCATTCAGGCTGCACCTTCTTACCCTCCCCGTACAATAATGGTGGTGTAAATACTCCTGCCTCTTCCGGTATTAAACCATCATTCTCTACATGATATGCAATTATTGACGGTGCAATATCGCCCCCAGTAGCCCTTTTCTTTTCAATTATTTGATTCTCATCCAGGAACACCGTTTCGCCTGCCTTATGCCCTAACTTCTCATTATCCTCCCAGAGCTGAAAATAGACTCCTGCATCTTCTTCCAGTTTTATCATCCCTACCGCTTCGATGTTTTCAGCAAGATACAATCTATCCAGATCAAGCTGGTGGCAGCCTGTACAATTGTACTTCCCTATCAATCTTCTCCCTTCAACTATAGATCGTTCTTTTTCTGTCAGTCTGGCGATATACGCCCCAGAAAGTTTCTCTTCTCTCAGCCCTGAAAGCATTACTATCAATGACTCTATTTCTTCCTCTTTTAACCCAAAATCAGGCATTTTTAGGCGATCCTCCGGTTTTTTATACCTTCCTTCGTCAAACTGCCTGGGGCTATGTATCTTTGCCCGCAACCACACCTGCCGTGCCTTTCCCACATTTTCCGTAATATGCTTAAGCCCTGCCTCGCCTAATAACTTCTTCTCTAACAGTCCAAAATCAAGGAGGTGTACGTGCTTGGAACCAATGGCCGATAACTCGGTTCCTATCTTGCCAAGATCTTCCATCCCTTTTATCTCGTGACAGCCGAAACATCCGTATCTCTTGATCAGAGCCTCCCCGACACGCGCCCGTTCCTTATCTTCTAACCATTCCGCATTTGATAATCCTTCTTTCGGAACACCCTTGCCCGTCTTGTTTATCAGGTATCCGGCAATGAGACCTGCCTTTTCCCGATTTAGCCTGAAGTTTGGCATGCGCGTCAGAAAGTCTTTTTCTTTTGGGTTCATGATCCATTCAACCAGATACCCATAATTTATCTTCTCGCCAATCCTTACCAGATTGGGCGCAAACCCTCTTACGGCGTCCTTTTCATAAGCGTGACATGCCATGCACCCCACCTGTTCAAAAATGAAATCCCCCTGAGATAACTGTTCCTCGTCAAATGCAGGCATCTCTTCGGAGGTCTTTTTTTCATCTGCATGCTGCCATAAATAGGCCGCAATTGCCTGTGATTCCTCATCTGAAAGCCTGAAATCAGGCATCAACGTTGTGGGTCTAAATTTTCTGGGGGCTTTTATCCATTCTGTAATCCATTCAGCCCGCACCTTGTTCTTTATGTTCTTTAAACTCGGGCCTATCGTCCTGTTCTTATCTTCACCGAATCCTGCCGTTTCATGGCATCCATGGCATCCCAGTTCCTCAAAAAGTCTCTTGCCTTCCCAGAGTACTTCTCCGCCTTTGACCTCCTTACCTTCAAGATGACACCGTATGCACGACCCCTGTGCTGTCTTGCCACGGTTTATTGGCGTAAGCCAGTATTCAACCTCGCCATGCGCCTTCTTTACACCCGATGTAGCGCTCGCCTGCCCCTCGTGGCAGAGCACGCATCCGAATCTTTCCGGCGGATGATTGCCCAAATACAATTTCTGGTCAGGATGGCTTGCGTATGGCTGTTCTGCTAATACGCTTTCTGTCCTATTTATGCCTACATGACATGACATACACCTGTCTACTGTGTTTAAATCTTCCATGTATGTCTGATATACCTGCAAGTTTGGGCGGGTTTTTCTGAAGGTTTTTAACTGTGCCTTATACCTTTCCATGCCGGCTGTGTAGGCAGCTAACTCTTCCGTATATTGATTGACGCCGTGTTTGAGATCATTCAATCTTGCCTTTATGGGCGCTATTTTACCTTCTAAATCCTTAATCTTTGCGGCAAACTTCCGGCCCTTTTCCTCTAATTCCTCAATTTCGTGCTTGATTTGATCGCCAGGATTTTTTCCGTAGAGATATTCCTTCTCCATGCTTTCGTTACGGGTAACTATTGCCTTAAACCTCAAACCTTCCAATTCACTGCTTAATGCCTTTTGCTCCTCTGACAGTTTCCTGTACTCGGCCTGTATTGGCGGTTTTTTGAAATCTTCCCATGCACGCTCCAGCTTATCCTTTGTTTCCCGATATTTTTTCTGCACGTCTGGACTCTCAAAAACTGCCCGTTCCTTCTCATAGTTTTGCCTGATTTTTTCGTATTCCAACCGATAGAACTGCTTCTGATAATTTTTCCAGGGCCGCCTGTCATAGGTTTCATTCAGAATCGCCCATGCGGTAACTGCAACAAGGAGGAAGCTAACAATGACATACATGATCAGGTAAGATGTATCTTCTTCTTTTTTCATATATTAAACCACGGCGTTACCCAGATATATTTCACATGGAATATCAGTCTCAGAAATACCTTTATGGGGAGAGCAATCATGGATAAGAAAAGAAATGACACTATGGCATACCTGATAATACCGAGTTTTTCTAATGCCACACTCCCTTTTGACTTCATAAAACGGTACGGAATATTCATGCCCATGAAGAAGTATCCCATCACAACAGCGCCACCGATAATAAAGCCCGGGAGCGATTTTGAGTCAATGCCAATAAAGCTGGTCAGGTCATAGTTGGTTTCGGCAGCGATCCGATGGGGGTCCCACTCCTGCCACGGCCAGAACCAGAGCCAGCCAGGCCCACGCATGAAGACGCCCACAATAATCAGCAATATCCATAAAATATGGAAACCAAAGCAAAAGGTGAATATGGCAAACTTCCGTTCCTTCAAGGTATAATATCCGTTGCCTTTTGGGTTAAAATCTACGTAGGGTATGGCCATCAATCCTATGATGATAAGCACGGGAAAAGCGACTCCGGCGATCCACGGGTCGAAATAGACAAGCATTTCCTGAAGCCCCAGGAAATACCACGGCGCCTTTGCCGGATTTGGGGTCATGGTGGGATCTGAAAGCTCCTCCAGCGGGGCGTCAAGCAGGATAGACCAGACGATAAGGATGATGGTGCAAATAATTGCCGCCAGAAATTCTTTTCTTATCAAATACGGCCACGTGGGTAACTCATTCTCAGATACCTCGGCATCTTTTTCTTTTGCAAGGGTAGGGCCTTTAATAAATGCCAATGCCCTATACCTGCCTTTGTTTTTTGGATATTCCGTTTTTTTATTTATCTTTTCCATAAATTATTTTGCCAACACTATTGGCAATTCTACATTCAATTTTGACAATTCTTCTATGGTAAAGTTATCCTTAACGTTAAGTATCTCAACCCCGACAACTTTGCCAGTCTTATTAAAATCAACAACCACTCCCTTTGCAACCTCTTCGCTTTCCTCTATGTCATCCTCACTTAATCTGAAATACAGGGCATCACTTTCAAGATCTACTTTAATCCTCATTTCAGCCTCCTATCAAAAAACATAGTTATTACCGTAAAAGGTTTGTTTCCTTTTACCACAACTCTTAATACCTTTCCGCCTATCCGTTTAAATGCATACCATATATCACCCTCACCTTTGTTTTTCCATTCTGGTTTAGCTACAATTTCTATTATCGTTTCTTTTTGGAATCCCCTCTCGGCAAGCATATCTTCGGCGTGTTTTGTAAATTTTATATCTTTGAGATTTGACATTTTTAAGACGTACTTATCAACTCAGTTGCGACAAGTTTTGGCAGAAGTCTTCTTCCGCTCGCATCTTATTTAAATCTTGATTCTTCGATGATATCTTTAATCGTTCCCGCCTTTTCCGCTTCTTCAAGAATGCGCTTTCCGCGTCTTTTAGCTGCTTCCGCACATTTTCAACGGTATTCCCGCAGCTTGACGTATCGAGTTCAGAACAATATGCCACATTAAGTTTCATCTCCTTTAAAGATGATAACGTCATACTTTCGGGTATCAGGGCTGTCTCCTTATTATCTTCATTATTCGTATAAATTACTTTGTTCCTAACTGCTTTAATTTTGACTCCAGAACTGATGCCAATTTGGTAGCTCCTGCTTCTCCTGATACGCCCTCCCATTCTTTACTTGAAAAATCAAAATCCTTCCAACCATCAAGTTGAGATTCAATACTATTTCCAAGTAAATCTTGCTTAAGGACGCATCGTAAGTGAACTTTTGGAAAAACTTTCATCAGTGCACTAAAGCCAAGGGTCTTCGTTAAAATGTAACCACGAGTTCCCCATTGAGGCGAAAACATCCTTTTTACACAATGGAAATATTTTTTTCAACGACGAAACAAAAGCTGCTAACGATAAAGTTTCTTTTTCCTTTTTTCTTGCATCAGTTAATTTTACCATACCTTTAAATGGTGAGTCTTCATCGCTATTTAACGACTTACTAATGTCTATAGCAATCAATTGTTTTGACTAATTAAATTTAGACCTATCAAAATCTTGTTTAATGCTGAAAAATCTAATTTTATAAGTGGTTTGTTTTCTAATTTTTTTTGATTGACGGTTATTTCTGCACTTCCCACTACTGTACGGCAAATATTCTCACCAATTACTCCACACAAAGCTACAGTAGAATAATAAAATCCTTCAATATATAGAGACCTTGCCTCAGAAACCAAATCAAAAAATGGGATATTTTTAATAACATTCAGGTTTTCTATGGATATAGACCTATTTACAATTTCATTTAACTTGTCATCAAAATGTTTCTTAAACTCATTCCTTAATTGTTTTTTGTACCCACGTTTTCCCTTTTTATCTAAATTGCAGTACGTATCCTTTGTAATATCAATAATATATTCCTTATTTGCAAGTTGAATTTTTTTCATTTTTATTCTTCTGAATACGCAAAACGTCTCATCGTAATAGCGTTCACAGGACACCTCTTAACGCACAGGCCGCACCTGATACATTTTTCCTCATCGATAACCATAACTGCATCCCAATCTCCATTCGTAACGTTCTCATCGTGCGAGGTATCTGCAACCTCAATATTTTCACGGGAGATCATGGATATGCAGTTGTGCGGGCAGACGTCAATACAACCGCCGCACAACACGCATTTTTCGTCAATAAATATATTAAAATGGCAGAGCAGGCAGCGACCTGCTTCCTTGAAAGTATTTTCCTTTGAAAGACCCAGTTCTACCTCTGCGTTCAGGCTGCATCTTTCCTTCATCGGAAGGGCATCCTGGCTTTGCCTCGGCGTTACCTCATAATTGGGCATTCTACCGGCAGGGGCTTGATCCTTATAATAAAACTTGTATCCTTCTCTTGCCTCATTCGGAATCCGATTTTCTACCCCCCCTTTATCCCCCCCTTCGCAAGGGGGGGATGGTGGGGGATTTTCACCCTTTTTTGCAAAATTACGGTGCGCAAAGATTTCACTTGTTAAAAATTTGTGTATCGACCTTGCAGCCTTTCTGCCGTCAGCGACCACCTCAATGACGTTCCGGGGACCTGTTACACAATCTCCTCCTGCAAATACGCCCTTTCTGAGAGTCATAAAACTTTCCGGGTTTATAACGGCCATTCCCCAGCGATTAACCTCTATTCCAAACCTTTCTGTCAGAAATCCTATGTCTGGTGATTGCCCAATAGCCGCTATGATCGTGTCTACAGGCAGTGTGAAATTGCTTCCTTCAATGGGTATCGGGCGTCTGCGACCCTTGTCATCCGTCTCTCCGAGCTTATTTTTTATGCACTCCAGATGTGTTACCTGCCGGTCATGTCCTCCAATTATCCTTACAGGAGAAGTTAAATAGTGTATTTTTATTCCTTCTTCCTCCGCCATCCTTACTTCTATTTCACCCGCGGGCATCTCCCCCAGAGTCCGGCGATAAATGACAGAAACCTCTTTTGCGCCCAGTCTCAGTGATGAACGCGCACAGTCTATAGCGGTAAACCCGCCTCCAATCACCGCTACCTTTTCGGGGATGGTTTTTAGTACTCCAAGATTCGTATTTTTCATAAAGGTAATGCCATGCATTACCCCCGCCAGGTCTTCGCCTGGGATATCAAGCATCTGCGATTTATGGGCGCCTGCGGCAATGTATAGAGCGTCATATCCCCTTAATAAATCGTTAAACTTGTCAGGCGTGTCTATAGGGGTATTTAAACGGATGTCGACACCGAGTTCCTTTATCCAGTTTACAGCATCTTCTATCTTTTCGCGGGGGAGTCTATAAGGAGGGATGCCCACACTTAACATGCCGCCGGCGACCGAAAGGGACTCATAAACGACAACGTCGTGCCCCTTAAAAGCCAGATCGTTCGCTGCTGCAAGGCCGGATGGTCCCGAACCAATTATTACGACACGTTTGCCCGTTTTTTCCTTGTTCATCGGTTTTATCGGAGACTTTTTAGCGGCGAAGTCTGCAGCGCTCCTTTTGAGCGCGCAGATTGCAATGGGTTTATCGATAGCCCCACGGCGGCATGCGGTTTCGCAAGGATGAGTGCATACCCTGCCGAGTATATGCGGGAAAAGGTTTGCCATGAAATTGAGACGCAAAGAGGCGTCAAAATCCCCCTCAACGATACGTTCTATATAGTTCATGGCAGGTGTATTAACAGGGCATGCGTACTGGCAATTTATGTTTTCCCTGAACCAGTGATCATCGGCTTTGGCTATTTTGTAGTTCACGAAACACTATTCTCCTTTTTGACGTTTTTTCCGTTCTATTCGTTTGTCGTTTTCAAACGCCTGCTTAAAGGTAATGAACGTAAAGAAAAACAACAAAATTATTAAACCGACGATGGGGATGTTATCGGGTTTAGTTATGATTGCCCAGATGTTTTCCATGGTTAAATTCTAAAAGTTAAATTAGGCTGCTTTTGGCAGCATCTTTTAAGCTCCCCTCTAAAAAGAGGGGTTTGGGGGTGTGTTAAAGGCATACCTACACACCCCTTTATCCCCTCTTTCTAGAGGGGAAACTATGTGTCTGATTGAAATTCCTGAGCGTTAAATGAGGACGCAGATTTTCGCTGATACACACAGATTGCTATTTTCTAAAATTATCAAAGGAAGATAAAAGTTGTGCTTGATTACTTTTCTCCAATATGCTCCAGTTTCCCCTTTATTTGTATTCGTGAAAATTCGTGTTCATTCGTGGCTGAACTTGTTAGAGCGGTCCGGAAATGCCTCCATCCTTGCGGATTCTCCAGAAGTGCACCGTCATAAATATAACGATAATAAGCGGCAACCCTATACAATGCCATACGTATGCCCTGAGTAAGGCATTTCCGCCTACCAGAGAACCGCCTAAAAGCGCAAATCGTATGTCATTGTGCGCAGTCATTCCCAGTTGTTCCCCGAAAGGTCCTTCATGTCCCAGTAAGGGTGTTGACCGTGCCATATTTGTGCCGACCGTTACAGCCCAAAATCCCAGTTGATCCCAGGTGAGCAGGTAGCCGGTAAAACTGAGAAGGAGGGTGAGCACCAGCAGGACGACACCCACACACCAGTTAAATTCTCTGGGTGGTTTATAGGAACCCGTTGCAAATACGCGAAACATGTGGAACCATACCGTTATGACCATCAAGTGTGCGCTCCATCTGTGAAGGTTCCGTAAAATTGCCCCGAAAGGCACCTGAAATTCCAGGTCTTTTATGTCCCAATAGGCATCGTGAACGGTGGGGCGATAATAAAACATCAGTAACACGCCTGTAATCGTGAGTACCAGGAACAGAAAGAAACTGATGCCGCCCATACACCAGGTAAATTTCAATTGGGGCGCATGTCTCTTTACTTTGGCTGGATGCAAATGCATAAAGACGTTTGAAACAACCTTTAGCATGCGGTTCTTCGGCGTGTCGGCAAAGGTATGTCTGAAGATAGACTTCCAAACCTGTGAGTTAATGGTGAAATCTTTGAACATGCCAAATACACCTTTTTCTTTCAGCATGTTTCTGTATTTTGCCCAAAAGTTTTCTGTGGGTTTATTGGTCATTTTATACCTTTAAGAATGCGCCGGGCTTATCCCATTCACCGCGTTCTCCACGGAACCGTATTCCTTCATCGACGATTATTTGACCGTTTTCATCCAGGGCAACCTTGAATCTCTCCAGAGGCCTTGGCGCAGGCCCCTCAATATTAAGTCCATCCGGTGTAAACCCGCTGCCGTGACAGGGGCATTTGAATTTTCCTTCTGTTGCAAGCCAGTTGGGAGTACAACCCAGGTGGGTGCATTTCGCCTCAATTACGTACAACCTGTCAACCTCCCTGACGATCCATATCCTGAACTGTTTCTTGAACCTTTCGCTTACTCCTGACGTGTATTGGAAGGGATACCCGATTTTGTATCGTGTCGGTGGTTCGAAGATAGTTCTGGGAAAGAAGAACCTGACAGTCGCGCCGGACACCGCTGTTAAAAATGCGCCGATAAAACCCCAACCCAGGAGATAGAGTAATCTCCGGCGATTTACAGGATTTTCTCTATTTTTTGTCGCTTCTAACATAACAGACATGGAATCACATCTATAAATCAGGTCTTTGACAGCTCCCGGTTTTAATCTTTTCCGCCAGATATTATCCTTATATCAATAATAAAGAATTATGTCCATAAAAATTTAATCTCTATTCTTAAGTCATCAATATTCTATTGATTATTTTTTTTATGCTGGTAGTATATGGGGCGTTGAAGGTTTTTTAGTAACAATTCACCACGGAAGAATACGGAATATTTTGAAAAGGAGGATGGCCGGTGGTAGACATATTGGCACGAGATATAATCCTTATTGTTTATACCTTTTGGTTAATCATTACGGGGATATTGGTTTTTTTTATGCAGGCGGGCTTTGCCTTCCTGGAAAGCGGGCAGGTGCGTTCCAAGAATGCCACCCATGTCTATATGAAAATATGCGCAAATATCGGTATAGGGACATTGATTTGGTGGCTATTCGGATTTGCCATTTTTTCCGGTAATTGGAACTACTGCCTTTTGGGAGTGATTGACCCGTCAAGTGTGGACAATCTGAACGTGTACGGGCACTGGTTTACCATGTGGGGGTTTTGTCTGGTTTCATGCTCCATTGCATCGGGATCGATTGCGGAGCGGTTTAGTTTTAAGGCATATCTCATTTACGTTGTGCTTTACTGCGGGTTCATGTATCCGTTTTTTGGATGGATGGCGTGGTCTGCCGGTCCGCTTATGCGATGGGGGTACGTGGATTATGCCGGTTCCGTCGTGGTGCATTTCCAGGGCGGTTTGACGGCGCTCATTGCGGCAATGATTGTGGGTCCGAGGCTGGAGAAGTATGCGCGTACCAGCAAGAAATCATGGCTGTTTGAGTTTGGACGTGGAGACTGCTACACCATTCCGGGACACAACGTTTCGCAAATGATGCTTGGGGTATTCATATTATGTGTGTGCTTTTACGGTTTTAATGTGGGTTCTGTACTGATCGGAACGTTATGTGAACCAACTGCAAATGTCACAGCGCGGGAGATGATCCACGTCCTTGTAAACGATTTACCCACAACCACCATTAATGTTACGGTGAGTATGGCAGGAGGTATTCTTGGGGCTATGTTCGGCGGGTGGTTGATGAATAAGAAGCCTGATCCTCTTACAACGGGGAACGGCGCGATAGCGGGTATGGTGTCCATCTGTGCCGGAGTCGGCTTTACCCATCCAGGTTTTGCGATTGTTGTAGGAATAATCAGCGGCGGGATTATTCCTCTGGTTGTAAAGTCTCTGGATAAGCTAGGGATTGACGATACGGTGGGTACCTGCGGGGTGCATTGCACGGCTGGCGCCATCGGGGGCATTGCAACCGGGGTGATGGGACTGATACGGCCTGCCTATCACGGCGTGACGTGTCATATTGGCATTCAGGCGCTGGGTTTTATTATTTGTATTGCCTATGCGTGTTTATGTGCCATTATTATATTTGGCGGACTTAAGGCCGTGGGTTTGGGCCGTGTAAGCGAAGAAGACGAGGCAATGGGACTTGATATTGCCGAGCACATGACGCCAACCTATCCAGAGTTTGTTTCCGGCGGTATAAAAGGATATTAATTAAAGTGAATATGGTAAAACCGAGACTGTTTATGCTTACAATAGCCCTTGTCGTTCAAGGGCTATTTTTTTCTGTGGATGGCGCGGAAGATTTGAAGGTTAAAACTTCTTTTGCCGTTGAGGAGAAGTCGTGCCTCGAACAAGCATGGCAATATGCCGAAAGAGGGCTGGTCGACCTTGCCATCCCTGAATTGGAAAAAATGACTGAACTTTACCCTGATGACGTAGCAGCCCATGCGTATCTTGGCTGGGCGTACAGCCAGAAGGGGTTGATTTTCGATGCAGTCCGGGAATTTCAAAAGGTTTTGGATCTGAACCCGGAACTTCAGAAAGTGCCTTTTGATTATCCCATGGCGAAAGGCCTTCCTGCCGCAGTTAAGGAATTTACGGTAAGTTTTGAAGAAGTGATTGATGTGATAAGCGAATTTTCTGGCGCACACGAGGTATTGGGTCTGTGTTATGTGTTGCAGGGAAAGTTGGGCGATGCCTTGAATGAATATAAAAAAGTATTAGAACTGGAATCCAGCTTTGTGAGGAAGGGTTTTACCGCTGACGGTAAGAAAGCAATTTCTGTGATTGATCAGGCCATACGTGAATACGAGAACGTTCTGGGAGAAAGGACTGATTGCGTGGAAGCCCGCATAAAATTGGCCTGTGCTCATGCAGAAAAGGGGACGCTGGATGCAGCCATTGAAAATATGAAAAAGGCCATATCCCTGAAACCCGATCTTGTAGAGGCCCATGTCTATCTTGGTTGTTTGTATGCAAGGAAGTGGACGCTGGACGAGGCACTTAAGGAGTTGGCTGAGGCAAAACAACTGAGAGGTCGTATTATTGAAAAGCTCGTCACAGAAGCAGAACGCTTCATCCGCGATTGCATGTTTGATAAAGCAATAGCTGTAACAAGAGAGGCTGTGAAGTTCGATTCCAGGAATAAAAAGACACGTCGGCTGCTTGCGATGGCATACGGCAAAAAAGGCGAGATGGATGAAGCGGTTAACGTATGCAAGGAAATCATAGGTTTGTACCCGGATGATATTCAGGCCTACACGTTATTGGGATGGATTTATGCACAGCGTGACTTGTTTAAAGAAGCGATGGATATAGCGGGACAGGCAGTTCGGATAGAGACTGAGAATGCAGACATTCGGGCATTGACGGCCTTTCTTTACGCATCTCAAAACCAGATACACAAAGCGATAGCGATGTGTAACCTGATCAACAACAAAGCATCGGGAGAAAATGTTCCGGCAGATTATGGCTGGGTGAAAGGAAATCTTACTTCAATTGAGCAGAAGTTGAGAGAGGTCATAGACGTTCTGGAGATGAGACCTGATTATACAGAAGCATATCTGTGTTTGGGGTGGTTACATTCAAAGAACGGAGACATAGAGAAGGCAATTCCTGCCTTCAGGAGGGCTGTTGAATTAATGCCGGATTCGTACGATGCCCATCTGTATTTGGGAAACCTGTATGTGCAAAGGGGCGAGATAAAGAATGCCCTGGACGAGTATCGTAAGGCATCGGAAATTGTATCGAAAGAAAATCGGAATCATCTCGAACAGGGAATGGCATTTCTGAACGGGGGAAATATAGAGCAGGCAATAAACTGTTTTAATAAAGTATTGAAGAACAATTCTGAATGTGAGGAGGCATACACCTTACTTGCGGATGCCTATGAAAAGAAAGGGCTCTATAGCGTAGGGATGGTGTTAAGATTACAGGGTGAAAGGCGTAAACAAGGGGTGCAGGATTGACTTAATAGTTTACCGCAAAGGGCGTGGAGAACATAGAGTTACAACCCCCTAACTCCTCCTTTGCTAAGGGGGACTTCCAGTAAAAACTTCTTTTCCCCATTCCCCGCTTTTGCGAAGACAAGTTTGTGTAAGTTTTTAGAAATAGTGACGTGTGTCGAATGACGAGTGGCGAGAAAAAAGTCACCCGTCACCCGTCACCTGCCACTCGTCCCTGAGCGTGTTTTTAACTATTTTAGGTTGAGGAGACATTATGATAGATAAAATGAAAAATCACATTATTTTAAGCGGCATATTTTTAATGGTAGCATTTAGTTTGTGCCTGTCACTTGCAAATGGGCAGGGTTTGCCACAGTCAGCATTATCGAAGTTACGGGCAGAGGATAACCCCGACTGGAAGGTGGCGTGGGATAAGCAGACAGCCGCGGCCAAACGGCTGTTTAATGCCAAGAGCAAGCCCTTTCCTGGAAAACCACAAGATGCGGCAAGGGAGTTTTTGACGAATTACCATGGACTCTTTGGATTGCCTCCCGATCTCAGTAATTTAAAGTTAAGAGAAAGTATAAAAACACCCCTGGGTGAACGGGTGACATTCAGGCAACACCTTAATCAGATACCCGTTATAGGCGCTGAGATCGACGTGCATGTTTCCGGCAAAAATAGTATCTTCTGTGTCGAAAATCACTGCATTCCGAATATTCGGATAGATACCCAACCAACGGTTGAAAGAGATGACGCCGTAAGCGCGGCTGAAAGGGCGTTGGCCGTTGATAAGGACAAGATCGAGAAGGCATCGTCGGAGTTGGTAATCTTGCCCAGCGGACCTGATCAGCATTTGGCGTGGAGGGTAATTGTCTCGAAAAAAGGGCTGATTGACAGGACGTGGCTGGTGTATGTTGATGCAAAGAAGAAGGGGTGGGTACTCTACAAAAAGAAACTCCAGAGTTCCGCAACCGGGACAGGCGATGTTTACAGGGAAAATCCCATTACTACCCAGACCTTAACCACGGTTACTTTAAATAACCTGACCGATGATTCTCCTCTGTTGGAAGGTGATTACGGGAAGCCTTACAATGCTAATTGTCTGGAGACGGCGGAGGATACATCCGACTTTTCAGACCTCTCTACCGCCTTTTCTGCGGATAGAAATTATAGTTATACGGGTATTAGTGATAACCGGCTGGAAGAGGTCATGGTATATTATCATTTGAACAGGATGCATGATACGCTGAAGTCAACATTTGGTTTCAGCAGTTTGGACAATCAGATGCCCATGGTTGTTAATGCCCAGGACCCCGACTCTCCCTCGAGAGGTTACGATAATGCCTTTTACTCGAGGGATGATAATTTTTCATCAACGGGTTATCTGCTCTTTGGTTGTGGAGATGAACTCAATAACCTGGGGCTGGATGCCGATGTGATTACCCATGAGTATGGTCATGCCGTACTGGATCATATTCAACCGGAATTATACGAGGTTATCGAACATAATTACAGCGGGGCAATCCATGAGTCCGTTGGGGATACGATGGCGTCATATTTTGGGACCAATGGAGTCATTGGCGAATGGGGATTGACCGCAAGATTTGGTTCGGGAGACTATTCCCGGAATATGGACAATAACCGGAAATATCCCGACGATGTATATTTGCCGTCGTATGGCGTGTCGGAAGTGCATTATACCGGAGAAATACTCAACGGGGTTTACTGGAATATAAAGGACGCTGTGGGGTCGGATACGGCATTTCAGGTATTTTTTTCAGCTATCAATTTGCTTCCCAACGATGCAAATTTTTTTGACATGCGGGACGCATGGCTGTCAGCCGATAGCAGCGTCTCCGGTGGAATAAATACAGACGCTATAGAGGCGGGATTTGCCAATCACGGCATCGAAGGCGACGATCCGGGGAATACGAACGCCACCCTGAGATTAGGAAAGATGATCTTTTACAAATACGATCCCGATACAGGCAGCGTGAAGAAACAAAGGACATTTCAAAGGGGGGATGATATCCTGGTGTACGTGAAGGCAAATATTTCTAATGTAACCCCTGCATATAATCTCATAGCAAAAGGCATAACCTTGACTGCAAATGGTGAGGATGTTACAGGAGAATTTAGTGGCTATCTGAATTACGAAGAGGCGTTGGATGGGACACATGAATATCTAGTTGCTTATCTTGCATCTGACTCGGTAACGGGGAAAGTAAAGGTAAAGATAAAGGTCAGGATGGGCGGCACAAATACGGTGAAAATAAAAGCGGGTACGTTTACCATAAAATAGCGGTAGCGGTTCTTTGTTTCATGTGTACGGGGGTAAGCTTACTGGTTTTGGGTCATGGCTGGTTCAATTTTGCAGATTGAACCAGATATTTTGAACCGGGCTATGGATTTTAAATAAATACCAGTCATACAAAAACCAAATGTTTCGGTTCAATCGAGGACGATTGAACCAGCTAAGATAGCCTTACATTCGGCTAATGGTAAGGCATTGGGGTTGTTTGTCATCGGCCGACTTTTGAACATTTCTGGTTCGTCCAGGCAAGATGTGTTGCAGGTATCCTGTTCAGTGAGATTCAGCGTCTTTTCGTGGGGAGATGCCCCCTTTTCTTTCAATCCACCCCCCGCCTACTACGATATCGTTATCATAGAAGACGACTGCCTGTCCTGGCGTGATTGCCCTCTGCGGGGCTTTGAATACGACGCGTACCTTGTCCGTTTCGCAGGGATATACAATAGCAGGCGATGGGACGTGATTGTACCGAATCTTTGTCTGGACTTCTAACGGCGACTGCAACGTATCAAAAGAAATCCAGTTTAGTGTGGATGCCACCAATTCATTTTCCATGAGTTCATCATCTGTACCAATTATAACGGTATTTTCCTTTGGGTCTATGTCGACTACATATCGTGGTGAACCCAGCGCTATGCCAAGTCCCTTCCTCTGTCCAATAGTAAAGAAGGGCGCTCCCGGATGGTTTCCTAAAATGTTTCCGTGAGTATCTTTTAAAGTTCCCGGCGTTATACGGTCGCCGAACCTTTCGTATAAAAGAGAGTGATAGTTGTTGTCCAGGACAAAGCAGATATCCTGGCTCTCCGGTTTGTCTTTGGTTTTCAAGTTCAGGTCTTTGGCGATCTGCCGCACGGACTCTTTCGTTACCGTGCCCAAAGGGAAAAGGGTTCTTGAGAGTTGTTCCTGATTCAGCGAGAACAACACGTATGACTGGTCTTTGCGTGTATCGATGCCCTTTTTGAGAAGGTATCTGTCCTGTAACTTTTCTACCCGTGCGTAATGTCCCGTGGCAATGAAATCGGCGTTAAGCATCCTGGCAAAATCCAGCAGTTTCCCGAATTTCAGTTCCTGGTTGCATACAATACACGGGTTAGGCGTCCTGCCGTTGAGGTATTCCGTGCAAAATGCGTCGATTATGCGGTCAAAGGCTTCCTTAAAATTCAGGACGTGGAACTGGATGCCAAGCTGGTCTGCCACGCTGCGGGCGTCGTTTGCATCTTCCAGGCTGCAGCATACCTTCGTCCTGGTTATTGCATCAAGTTTATCAATGCCTAAACGCATGAACAGGCCGATAACTTCGTAGCCTTGTTCGACCAGCAGGTGTGCGGCAACGCTGCTGTCAACGCCGCCGCTCATGGCAATAACGACTTTTGTCTTCATAGAATTAAAAATAACCGATTAGCCACAGAGGGCACAGTGAACACAGAGTTACAATGAAATTCTTTTAATTCCATCAACTAACCTGCTTTCACCAAAATTAATCAATAAAGCTCGCTTAAGTTTCATACTTTTAAGATACGAGAGTGTCTGCGCTGTAAAGACATCTTCTAACTTGCGCACAGATTTGATTTCAACCACTACTTCTCCAAATACCAAAAGATCGAGTCTTTGTCCTTTGATGACTTTATCTTTATAGACTACATCCAGTTCCTTTTGTCGCTCAAAAGGAATGCCTCTAAGTGAAAGTTCATAACAAAGCGCTTCTTCATAGATTGATTCTAATAAGCCATTTCCCAAAATACGATGAACTTCTATGGCTGCCGAGATGATCTTTTCGGTTTGCAGATCCATTGTATCTCTGTACTACTATCCATCAAGTTCTTGTTTTTTATGCTCGTTTTTCAAACTGCATAACCGTAAGGCATTGATTAGATAAGGCTTACGCAAAGTTTGGAGCATTGAGTTTCTTGTCATTTGTCATTTGAAATTGTTTCGTATTTCGATATTCGTATTTCGAATTTGGTTGCGGCCAGAGGCCGCGCCAGGTCCTCTGTGGCTAAAGTTCTTTTAAATCAGAATCTCAGCGGCACGGGGGTAAAGGATACGAGAAATACGATAAACAGGATAATGCCGAGTATCTTGCGTTTTTGGTCGAGCGTGGTAACCTCGTCTGTCGGGGCGGGGTGCCGGAATCCAAAGAGTAAGAGCAGTATGGCAAACACCATCCAGCCTGGGTACATGAATATAGCGATTACACAGAAAATGAAGATACCTATGCGATACACAATACTGCTTTTTCTGCCCAACAAGGCATACATGATGTGCCCGCCGTCGAGCTGTCCGATGGGTAACAGATTAAGCGCCGTAACAAATAACCCTGCCCATCCTGCAAAGGCGATGGGGTGGAGGTAGATGTCCATGCCTTCCGGGAGTGTGCCAAATACAAGCTTGGAAATAAACGAGAACAGAATCGGTTCTCCAAGCCCTAAGTATTGCGAGGCATCTGCAGGTACAGGACGTACGTCA